>JAKEHD010000744.1 GCA_022615215.1 Blastocatellia bacterium | reverse complement strand
GAAGAAGAAAGAAATCTCTGAAGAAAGAAAAAGGGCGGCGCACTCCACATAAGCGTTCCTCTCTGGAAAAATTTTCATTTTGCCCCGCGCGCAGTATACAAACAACGCTTTCATTGAGAACAGCGGCATCCGTTGATGGGAAGTTATATGTCCGGCACACCGGGATTTGACAGACCTGCGGCTATAGCCGTTATTATGAAGGGGACTTGAAACGAGACTGCGCTTTCGGCGGCCGGTCACTTTTCATATCGCAGCGGCCGCAGCATTCAACGATCTACGATCAGGCGGCTGAACCGAGTCGCGGCGGCTATCTCTTTTCTGATTCACTGGCAGCACTGAGACGGGCCGCATCGCTTTTGAAGTAAAGGAAATCCTTCATGCAACCCGGACCCGAACTAAATCCGCTGGCGGCCTTGCTCGGATCTCTGGTCATAATACTGATCGTCAGCTTCCTGCTATATCTCTATTTCGCAATCACGCTTATGATCATCGCCCGCAAGAGCAATACGCCCAATGCATGGCTTGCGTGGATTCCGATAGCCAATCTTTTTCTTATGTGCCGGGCGGGGAGGCGGTCGGGTGCCTGGGCGCTATTGCTCTTTATTCCGCTCGTGAACATCTTCGCTATGGCGATGATATGGATGTCTATCGCGGAGGCGCGCGGCAAACCGCCCTGGACGGGCACGCTTATAATCGTCCCTTTCGGGGGCTTGATAATTCCTGCATACCTCGCCCTCGGACCCGCGACTCAACCCGATATAGCCGCCGCGCCGAGGTGGTGCCCGAATTGTCGCGCGCCGGCCGGACCCGCAGAAACGTTTTGCAGAAATTGCCGCGCTCCATTGCCCGCGCCACCGGTAACCGCTCGCATGCCGATGGGAAAGATGGTGCCTGTCGCAATGGCCGCCGTGTTGGGAACAGCGGTTTTGACCGGAGGATTCGCATGGTACATGTTCATTCGCGAAATTCCATACACGCCGCCCGCGCGCGAGCAGCCTGAACTGCCCGAGCGCGCGCAAGGAACCCTCACGGAGTTTCCCGTCGATACGGACCCCGATTCGCCTGCGCGGCCTTCTTCGGTAGTCACTCAGGAATTTGAGCGGGCCTCTACGCGCAGCGCGCCCGCCAAAGTTCAGGTGCCCCGCGAGTGGTTGCCTGCGGGCGTTGACCGTGAGAGCCTGCCGCGCCGCGCGAGCGCCATCACCTCTGCCGCCTATAGCCCTCAACGGCCGCGCGTTGCTTCCGGTTCTGATAGTCCTCCTTCCGCCAATTCCGGTCCCGATACCTACGTGCATGTTATGAGCACTTCCGGCAATCGCAAGGCGGGAGAAGAGATCGCCGGTGAAATAAGCCGGGCCTCGCACGGAAGCAGAACGGGCGTCCGGGTCGATAGCCCCAGCGGAAGCACGTATACGGGCGCGCGCATACAGACTCCTCGAACCACCATCTATGTGCTCAACAAGCAGGGCGGCGACATCGTGATAATCATCTACGCGCCGGAGCCGGAAGGACAAGCGATAGCCGAGCGATTGGCCGCAAACGTCGGCAATGGAGGAGGGCTGAACGATTACCCGGAGGTGAAGGATTCGCTCTGGAGCCTGCCCGCAGACCCGCCCGATGACCTGATACTTGTAGAGGTCAACTCGCTCACTCGCGCAGAGATGGAACGGCCGCTCCTGGAAGCCGAGTCGAGCGGGAGCGGAGAGAGTTACGCGGAGGTCCAGAGGATGTTGGCTCAGGTGCGCCGGTTCATTCCTGAGCGGCTCACGGCCGCTCGCTACGTGGATGGCTCGCGGCGGGATTGGGGCGTCATTCAGTGCGATTTCGGCTCGACGCGCCGGGCCTCGAATAACTGGTTCTTTCTTCGCTGGACGGTGGGGCTGAGTGGAATGGAAAGCGTTCGGGTGTCGGACGTAGACGGCCTGTACGCCAATCAGGGCGACGAGCGATTGCTCATGTTTCAGAAGGGACCATACCTTATGTTTCTCGTCGGGCCGTCCGCCGCTCCGCTCGAACGACTGGCAGGACTGGCAAACCGCTTCCAGATTTAGAGCGCAGCCCATCTTCCTTTGATCCGGTTATAAAAACGGCTTTCATAGCGCCGCAAAATCCGGCTATCGACCGCAGGCGGTCGAAGCAATAATAACATCCCTGCTTTTGCGATGAGTCGCGTCACTGTTTTTCCGTTCAACAGGCGATCTATTCCGACAGGCATCGGCGCTCGCTTTTCATCAAGCGCAGACGCGCAGATTATGAATACTCATTCTTTATCGGGCGGCGTGGGCGCTTGATCGAAACGGCGGTGATTCCGACTATTTTCGCGTGATATTGCCGCCGGAGTTGTGATAAAATCGGCGCGCTATGAAACGATATTTTCAATCCCCGATGCTGATAGTAATTCTATTTCTTGTGGCGACCGGAGTAACCCCGGCCCAAATAGGCGGCGGGCATACTCTCTATGGAGATTTCAAGATAGAGGGCTTCAAGGATGACGGGTCGGGAGCGCAAAACTTCCACTTGCTGCTCTTCAGCAGTGATCTCGGAAGAGTCCTCTTTCGCCAGCCGATAAACAATAACGGCCGCTACCGGTTTTTCAACGTGGTCAACGGGGCTTACATCCTTATAATCGAGTTTGAAAACCAGGAGATCGGCCGCATGGATATAGTGATCGGCGAACGCACGAAAACCGACATTCGCCGCGACCTGAACCTCCAATGGCGGGGAGGGCCTGACAGCGGTAATGAGGCGAAGGCCGGCGCTACATCGGTTGCCGACCAATACGCCCGCTCGCCTGAGAACAAGTCCCTGTTCGAGAGAGCACAAGAGGCTATCAAGAAAGACGATAGCGCCCAGGCCATATCTTTGCTCCGCCAGGTAGTGAGCGCCGACCCGAAAGACTTCGAGGCCTGGACCGAACTGGGGACGGCCTGCTTCAAGCAGAAGAAAATTGACGACGCCGAAAAAGCCTATGCGACGGCCCTTGAGAAGCGGCCCGCTTACATAGTAGCGTTGCTGAACCTGGGCAAGCTCAGAATATCGCAGAAGAAATACGACGCTGCCATAGAGGTATTGACTCAGGCCGTTACCGCGCAACCGCAATCGGCTGAGATCAACTATTGGTTGGGCGAGTCCTATCTACAGATTAAGAAGGGGTCCAAAGCCGTGGGCTATTTGAATGAAGCTATCAGGCTTGACCCCACAGGCATGGCGGAGGTGCATCTGCGGCTCGCGACGCTTTATAACGCAGCAGGGCTGAAGGACAGGGCCGCGGCCGAATACGAACAGTTCCTTGCAAAAAAACCGGACTATCCGGACAAGAAAAAACTTGAGCAGTACATTCAAGAAAACAAGAAAAAGTAGCGCGGACGGCAAGGACCGGATTAGCACGGAACGAGTCGGGTGAAAAGATATCGAGCCTGTAAATTATTAATAGCTGCCTGAGCGGACAGGCACCCGGTTCCGTCCGCTCGTCCGAACGCTTATCGACGGTGAGGCAATCTCTTTTCAGTTTGAAATAATGATTCGACCGGCGAAGCAAGGTTATCCGATGGCGACCTTTTCCTTTTTCAAACCGTTATTGCAAGGCCCGCTCACCGTGATACTTTTTGCAATCTTGTTGCTTGAGGTCGCCGGTCCCCTGACTCAGACAGCGCAGGGCAGCGTACAGTCGAGAAGGCGGTCGTCTTTCTTCAATAAAAAGATGACCGAACGGCAGAAGCAGATACTTTCGCCTTCGGCCGAAGATATGAATGAATTCGCGCATTTCCTCCGGCAAAGCGATACTGGGTTGTTCCGGCTGCTCCCAAAGGGGAAATACGAGTTCACCAATACCGTATCGGCAGACAGAGACCCCGACACCATATTGCCGATAAGGGGAGGCGGGGCGTTCTATTCGTTTACGGAGAAGACCCACCGTTACGGACCCTGGTCGGAAATCGTCTTGCTGGACGGACACATCAGGGTAGGGTTCACGAGAGAGTCTCTCGGCTTGCTCGCCGCTCTGGGCGACGCTCCGCTCGAATCCCTGACCCTGCAAAGTCCGCGTGTACGATTCCTGGCCGAATACAAACCGCCCGATAACTACGGAGACGCGCTCGTTCAGCGCAAACAACTTCTGCAAGGGATGAAGGGGAAAGACTTCACATACTACTCGGCTTATCCGGCAATTCCCAATTCGACTTACATCGTCCGCTCGGTGAGCTACAAGAAAGAGGGCCGCATCGAACTCGGCAGACTCGGGCAGAGCATATACAGGTCGCACCCGGCCGAGTACAGGGGGGCGGATGTGATCGTGGCCTTTCGCATAGTTCGCCGGGACGCGGACGACAGCCTGATAATCCTCTGGAAAAAGCTCCGAAAGTTTCGCTCGCAGAAGCTCAAGGGAGAACTCAGAAACCCTTCGCTCGAAGAAATCAAAGAGACCATCGAAAGCGAAGCCCCCATAGGGTCGACCGTGTCGCAGGTCACAGCCTTCCTCACCTTCAGAGGTATTTCACATTCGCATTTCACCGAAAAGCAAGAAAGCGTTGATGAAGACTCCGCCTCCATCAGCAAAAGAATCATAAACGCTTCCATATCGCGCGTAAGGGGGAAAAGGGGCGCGAGGTACAACCTCCATATAAGGTTCCTTTTTGACGAAGACCGGAAGCTGGTCGACTGTGAAATAGAAGCGATCGCCAGATGATATAAGAAGACCCTCATGATTGCGCCGCCCGTCACTCTCTCTCGTTTCCGGCCTTTCGAATCAAGTCCAGGGCAAATTCCCGTTCGGCTTCATTGACCGATGCGCGACGGTCATTTAGAATTGGCATTGGTTATCGGGGCGTGGCTCAGTCCGGTAGAGCACTCGGTTTGGGACCGAGGGGTCGTTGGTTCGAATCCAATCGCCCCGATTGGTTTTGAAAAGGCAAAAGTAAAAAGGTAAAAGGAAAAGGTTCTTCCTTTTATTTTTTGCATCGTTTTTGCGCCCGTAGCTCAGTTGGATAGAGCACCTGCCTTTAAAGGGAGCCTTCGCACGGAAATGGGCATGGTGACAATGAGAGGCTGGCTCTCCATCACATGTTGAACGTGCGAAGTGGACGGCACTGTATCGGTGAACCCCCTAACGTAAAGCCGAGGGCGACACCGAGGAAACCTGAAGCACTGCCGAGGGGATCCGTAGAGACTATACGTGCCGGGGCTGAGATGCCCAAGATATAGTCCAGACCACAACGGGATCGATTACCAGTCCCGCTTCGGGAAACCGAGGGTGGTAAGCTAAGCAGGGGGTCGCAGGTTCGAGTCCTGCCGGGCGTATTTGAGATTCATCAGCGGTTTCGGCCATTAGCGCCGGGGCACAGATTTATGAAACTCTCTTTTCAAGCTCGTCTACGCGGCGGTCGGTTTCGCGCTGGTCCGCGTATAGCTCCCTTATTTCACCACTGATGAGCCCTATTTTGTGATCGAGTCGGCGGAAACCTGCCTGCATCTCTTCTCTGATCTTTTCCTGCTCTTCTCTGATCTTTTCCTGCTCTTCTCTGATCTTTTCCTGCTCTTCTCTGATCTTTTCCTGCTCTTCTCGGATCTTTTCCTGCTCTTCTCGGATCCTCGCCTGCTCTTCGTTCATTCTTTCCTGAGATTGGTGCAGTTCGACAATATGCGTTTGCACGCTCTCCCATATCGGGCGAGTATCATACAATCTCTCTTCGACCTTCTGCTCAAGCGCCGCAAGCCTCGTCTTCACATCCCGTATGTCGAGGCTCATGGCCTGCACCAGCGATATGAGTTGATCCAATCTATCGCCGTCCGAAGCGTCGAATTTCTGTGTCTCGTCTTCGCTCATATTCTTTCCTCCCTGTAGAGTTTACGCCAAACTCAACCACTCGCGGTTATGATAACACAACCGCCGGATCAGATGCGCGCGTCTCCGATGCATGCCTGGTCACTTGCTTTATGAAACTCTCTTTTCAAGCTCGCCGACGCGGCGGTCGGTTTCGCGCTGGTCTGCATATAGGTCCGAAAAATGCTTGTTGAGCATGTCGAACTTGTGATTGAGAAGGCGAAAGCCGGTCTGCATTTCCACTTTCAGTTCTGTTATTTGAGCCTGCGTTTCTTCGTTCATTCTTTCCTGAGCTTCACGCAGTTCGGCAATCTGCATTTGCATCTCTTCGCGCATTCTTTCCTGAGCTTCGTCCAACTCGGCAATCTGCGTTAGCATCTCTTCGCGCGTTCTTTCCTGAGCTTCACGCAGTTCGGCAATCTGCGTTTGTACGCTCTCCCAAACAGGGCGAGTGTCATAGAGCCTCTCTTCGACCTTCTGCTCAAGCGCCGCAAGCCGCGTCTTCACATCACGCATATCGAGGCTCATGGCCTGCACCAGCGATATAAGCTGATCCAATCTATCGCCGTCCGAAGCGTCGAATTTCTGTGTCTCGTCTTCGCTCATATTCTTTCCTCCCTGTAGAGTTTGCGCCAAACTCAACCGCTCGCGGTTATGATAACACAACCGCTTGTTTGAAGCCGATGTCCCTGCATCTGTCTTTTATGCGCGATGAAGCGCGAGCGGCCCTTATCGGCTCACAGTCCTCGGAATTCATCCTGTAGCGCCCTATGTCGCGGATAGCGAGTGCGAATGCGCCCGATGTAGCGTTGCCAGGCGTCTTCGTCTTTCAGGATGGAGAGATATATGGATTTGATTTTACCGGCGTAATGCGCGGCAGATTTGTAATACTTGCGGCTCTGCTGATCGATGTTGTGCTGGACCAGCTTCTCGTATATTTTGATCGCTTCTTCCGGGTGATGCTCTTTTACGCCATCGGCCACAAGGATGCGCACCCGTTCATATATGCCTTTCCCTTTGGCCAGTTGCAGCGCCGCTTCCCAGTCCTCTTCGTGGAGATATATTTCGGCAAGGGTCTCTGTATCGCGCTTCGCCAGTTCGAGGAGCTTCGATTGCAACTCTTCCCAATTGCCTGTCTTTTCGGCGAGCGCCTCGATCTCTTTGTAGAGATTGAGCGATATCTTCTCGTACTCGGCCTTCGCCATCAGAATCCGGCATAAATTCTCCGGGTCGCGCCGCTTTTTGTAGATTTCGGCGAGAGCGGTCAGCACCGCGCCCCCCTCCTTCAACCCGTAATAGTAATAGCCGGAGTCGCGGTCGTCCCTTGTGGACTGCAAAGCCGATACCCACGACTCAAGCGTGGCGACATATTTTTCCTCGTCCCCCTTGCTCTTCCAGTACTCGGCCAGTTCCACATACTGGGCTTCGGTCTCAAGGTTTTTCTGGCGCACGCGAAGATAGCTCTCTTCGTCTCCGAGTTTCAAATAATAACCGGCGATCCAGTCGTTAGCTTTGGAGTGCTTGCTCTTTTTGAATTTGCCGATCAGATAGGAATAATCCTTGCTGTCGGTGCAAATCGTATCGAGCGCATTTTTCAATGCGTCTTCAATATCGCCATAATCGCACATGTCCCAGCCGAGGGCATCCAAGAGCAGATCGAAATAAGGCCGCTTCTCTTCGTGCCCCAGATTTAATCTGCCTACGGCTTCGGCATACAGCCCGGCCGCTTTTTCTATCTGCTCCGTGCCGATGGGATATTCTTCGAACATATCGTTTCCGCACGTCAGCACGTGCCAGAATACTTCGACCTGATCTTCCGGGTTGAGCGTCAGGGCCGTCTCGAAAACCGGCTCCAACTCAGGATACTCTTCGTCTTCGTCGTACTCGTCGTCGTAATAGTTATCGTCGTAATGCGAACGATGCTCGAACTCATTGAAAAAGTCCGTGATCTCCTTCTTGAGGCGCTTGACCTGAAAAGGATTTCTCGGCTGCCGGTTGATTATTCTGGGCGAGATTTGAACGTTTGCCAGCAGCACACGGCGGAAGTCCGCGCGCTCGCCCGCGAGCTTCAATACCATTTCGAGCAACTCCTGATGTGGCATCTCCCTCAAAGCCTGATCGAGCGCGTCGGGCACTTCGGGTCCGGCATCTTCTACGGTCTCATGTTCGCCTTCGAGGTAGCGCAGCAAGACCGCGACTATGTGTTTGCAGACATAACCGTCATAAGGGCAGTTGCAATCGGTCTCCAATTCGCCGGAAGCGTCGTCTATACTGACGGTGTAATCCCCATAGTTCCCGCTCACTTTGGCGGTGATTTCATGAGGCGAGACCGAAAATTTAAAGATCGCCCCGGACTCGTAATAGTCTTCGCCGCGCTCGAAAATCAGATTGCTGTCGGCGAGCCTCATAACATCTTTTCTCTTCAGCGATTTCAGGTTCATAGCCGCGCACCTCTGTCATTCGATTTCAGGAGGGTATCCCTTTTGGGACGGATTTAATAAAATACGCATTCGCGCAAAAAATCAAGCGCGAGCTTCGAGAAATTTTTGCAACCTGAGAGCCTGTATCTTATAAATCGAAGATCGCGGCGGCTTCTTCGAGATTTCTCGTCACGCGGCACGGCGGGAAGCTCTTCAAAAACATAGTGCCGTAGGATTTGGTCTTTATGCGCGGGTCGAGTATCGAGAGCACCCCCCGGTCAGTGGTCGAGCGAATCAGACGGCCAAGTCCCTGCTTCAAGGTGATGACCGCTTCCGGCACGGAGTATTCGAAAAACGAGTTGCCGCCCTGATCGTCTATGTACTTCTGGCGCGCGGCCACCACCGGGTCTGTCGGGACCGCGAACGGCAGCTTCGATATTATCACGCAGGAGAGCGCCTCGCCCTGAACATCGACCCCTTGCCAGAAAGATGATGTTGCAAACAAGACCGCTCCTTCGGTCTTGCGAAAGCGTTCCAGCAAGCCTGTCTTAGACCCCTGCCCCTGAATGAATATCGGATAATCTATAAGGTCGCGCACACGGTCATAAGTCTGTCGCATGGAAGCAACGGACGTGAAGAGTACGAACGCGCGGCCGCGCGTCGCTTCCAGTATCTGCACTATCTCTTCTACGGAAGCGTCGAGGAAATCGCGGCTGCGCGGGTCGGGCATGCGCGCGGGCAGATATAGCACTGCCTGGTTTTCGAAGTCGAAATGCGATTCGACTATTAGGCCGCGCGCCTCGTTGATGCCGAGTCGCCCCCTTATGAAATCGAAGCTGCCTCCTGCGGTCATGGTCGCCGAAGTCAGCACCGCGCTCTGCACGTTTGAAAAGAGCCTCTCGGCCAGAATGCCCGATACATCGATGGGCGTCGCGTGAACGAATATGCCGCGCCCGCGCTTCTCGCACCAGTAGACGAAGCTCGCGTCTTCGCCCGTCACTATGAATTCAAGCTCGAACTTCAAGGTCTCGGCGCGGCGCAGAATATTGTCGAGGTCGGGCGGAGGGTCTTTGATCACGCCGAGCGCCGCGATAACGCGGTCGAGCGCCGCCGACAGGGCCATATAAGCTTCGCCCGCCGCCGTAGGCGTATAGTCGCCCTCGCGGTCCTGACGCGCGAAATAATTCTCGCCGAGCGTGTAACGAGCGTCCTGGGGATTACCGCCGCGCTGATTGGTGTCGCCGCGAAACGAAAGCCAGAAGGTGTCCGACCGTTGGGCCAGTCGCGCAAGCGATTTCGTCAGGTCGCCCGCCGTGTCCGGCTCCGTAACCACGAGCTTGCTTGCATCCTGTATGAGGTCGTTGATGCGATAATTCGAGACGCTCGCGCCGAAATAAGAGGCCGCGACATCTTCGAGTTCGTGCGCCTCGTCGAAGATTATGGTCGAGTAATCGGGCAGCACCGCGCCGTAGTCGCCTCCGCGCAGCGCAAGGTCTGCGAAGAAGAGATGATGATTGACTATGACCACGTCCGAATCAATGGCTTCGCGCCGCATGCGCGTGATGAAGCAATCATCGAACTCGGGGCACTTCTGACCGATACAGCTTTCGGCCCGCGCATCTATCTCTTTCCAGAAAGAAAGCTCTTCGGGGAGGTCTGTCAATTCCGCGCGGTCGCCCGTTTCGCTCCTTGCCGCCCATCGCCGCACCTCGTCGAAGTAGTCTATGTCTTCAAGCCCCTGAAGTATCGGCGACTGATCGGCTCGCTTCAATTTGTGGAGGCACACGTAATTCGACCGCCCTTTCATGCAGGTGGCCTTGAACTTTCGCGGGATGATCTCTTGAAGGAAGGGGATGTCTTTTTTATGGAGTTGCTCCTGAAGGTTTTTGGTCGCGGTCGCCACGATCACGCGGCGGCCCGCCGCAAGCGCCGGTATGAGATAAGCGAGCGTCTTGCCTGTCCCCGTGCCCGCCTCAATGAGAGCGATGCCGCCGTCGGTCAGGGTATCGCGGACGGCCTCGGCCATCTCGACCTGACCGGGCCGATACTCATAGTTCGGATGGAAGCGCGCGATCAATCCATCGGGACCGAATACGTCGTTCATAATGAATCCCAGGTTCAGCTATCAGCTATCAGCTATCAGCCTTAATGCGTGATGCGTGATCGGTATTGACTGACCACTGATGGCTGACCGCTGACGAATCACGCATTTGACTGCGCGTGACTTCGGACGAGCCGTTGTTCATAGATAGGGAATCGCTCGCAGAGTTCCTTGACCTTGCCGCGTGTGCTTTCTTGCGCGGACTCGTCTTCCACATTGGCCAGCACTTCGCCTATCCATGCGGCTATCTGCCGCATTTCGGCTTCCTTCATTCCGCGAGTCGTCAGCGCGGGCGTGCCTATGCGAATGCCCGATGCCTTCATCGGCGGCTGAGTGTCGAAGGGTATGGCGTTTTTGTTGACGGTGATTCCTGCGCGCTCCAATACCTTTTCAGCCTGAGCGCCGGTCAAGCCTTTCACGAACACGTCGACAAGCATAAGGTGATTGTCCGTACCGCCCGAAACTATACGGAAGCCCTCGCTCGAAAGCCCTTCGGCGAGCGCCCGAGCGTTTGCTATGACCTGTTGTTGGTACTGCTTGAAATCGTCTTCGAGAGCTTCTTTGAAGCAGACGGCTTTCGCTGCGATTATGTGCATGAGCGGCCCGCCCTGTACGCAAGGAAAGACGGCGCGGTCTATCTCTTTTGCGAATCGCTCCCGGCACATGATCAAACCTGCGCGCGGGCCGCGCAATGTCTTATGGGTCGTCGTCGTGACGAAATCCATGTGCGGGATGGGCGAAGGGTGAAGCCCTGCGGCTACGAGTCCGGCTATGTGCGCTATGTCGGCCATCGAAAGCGCGCCCACGTCTCTTGCTATCCGACCTATTCGTTCGAAGTCTATTATGCGCGAATAAGCCGACGCTCCGCACAGTATAAGTTTCGGTTTGTGTTCGTGCGCCAGCCGCTCAAGCTCTTCATAGTCTATGTGCTCGGTCTCGGAATCCACGCCGTAGGGCGCTATCTTATAACTGCGGCCCGAAAAGTTGAGCGGGTGTCCATGCGTGAGGTGGCCTCCGTGCGCGAGGTTCATGCCGAGAATGGTGTCTCCGTAGTCGAGCGCCGCAAGGTATACGGCCATGTTGGCCTGCGAGCCGGAGTGAGGCTGCACGTTGACGTGCTCGCAGGCGAATATTTCACGCGCGCGGCTGCGGGCCAACTCTTCGGCCACGTCCACGAACTGGCATCCGCCGTAGTAGCGTTTGCCGGGATAGCCTTCGGCGTATTTGTTCGTGAGCACAGACCCCATGGCTTCGAGTACGGCTTCGGAGACGAAGTTTTCCGAAGCGATCATCTCAAGGTTGTAAGCGAGCCGCCGTTCTTCATCGGCGATCATTCGTGCGATTTCCGAGTCGACCTCTGCAAGGGGTCTGTTCATGGAAGCGGTCATTTTCAATTCCTCTCAATCTAATGATTTCGAGCCGAGCAAGCGCGAAGGGCTTCGATAAAGATTTCTTTAGCAACAGTATTCAACCACCGTATTACACGGATAACACAAAAAATATCTGTGAAATCTGTGTGATCTGCGGTTCGAAACTTTCAGCCTTAAAAACTTTCTTTCTTAAAAGCTTTCCTGCTCGCCCGCAGGTTCGATACTACATCAGCGGTGGGCGGGGCGCAAACGAGCGCGCCCGGCGGGGCGGGGAGGTTTCACTGGAAGAATTCCCGTAGATTGTCGCGCGATATGGTCACCTGCGCTGCGAAGAGTTTTGTGTCGGGCGGGAATGATGTCACCTCGCGGTCATTGATTACGAGTTTGAGCGCCGCGCGATTTCCGATATTGAGTTTGACCTGATTCTGAGCGGGAGGGAGGTCTTGCGCTTCGCCCGGTTTCAACGTCATCGTAACCGGTTGGGCTTCATCCACCTGATAGCGGGTCCATAGATCACTTTCGGTCGCTTCGATTTTTACTATAAGTTGATCGCCCTTAGGCACGCTCGGCGGTTGCGCCGACGGCTGATCTTTCGCGGGACCGGTCTGAGGCGCGGGCGAGGGTGTCTCGTTTCTCTGAGCGACAGAAGAGTTGTTTGTCGGCGTCGTCACGCTTTCCCTGCTTCCTTCATTGAGTTTCTTCACGATGGCGAAAACGATGATGGCCAGGAAGATGATTATCCCGCCCGTGATTATTATGGTCGGCCAACTGGTTTGCGTGGGCGCTCTGCGAATGGTCGGAGGGTTGCTGCGCGAGGGCTGCTGCGCGGGGCGCAAGGGCTGCTCTATGACTGTTTGAGGCTGCGGTTCTTCGCGCTGCACGGCCGTCTGCTGTTGATATAGACCTATCGCTTCATCTTCATTCATGCCGACTGCCTTTGCATAAGCTCGAATGAAGGAGCGTGTGAATATGCCTCCGGGGAGGGTTGAAAAGTTGTTCGACTCTATGGCCTTCAAAAAGCGCGTACCTATCTTGGTCGCTTCCGAAATATCGGCAAGCGGAATATCGCGCTCTTCGCGTCTGCGTTTCAGTTCTTCACCAAGTGTCGGCATGCCCTCTCTTCTATGTGCAAATACTCTGATTTACTATGGTTTAAACCGTTCTTTATCCTAATTTATGCATCGGGGCAGTGTCAAGTAACCCGTTGTCCGGCCAGAGTTTTCTGACCCGGTTTCGAATTCGGCCCGGAAATTGGCGGGACAACCCGGCCTGCTAAATCAGGATATTGCACGGCGGGAGGAGCAGGTCTGATTATACGGTCCCGGCTGCGGCGGCTGAGTCCATATGCATCATCACTATCAGATACCAACCTAACATCACCATCCAGGGCAGTTCGGGCATACCGACAGCGCCGGGCTGAATCGCAACTGTTGCAGACAGATGTATACTGCGCGCGGCATGGAATGACAATTTTGAGTAGAGATACCATCGGCTTCCGCCCG
>JAKEHD010000743.1 GCA_022615215.1 Blastocatellia bacterium | reverse complement strand
GGGCGCGCGTCCGATGGTATCTCTACTCAAAAATCGTCATTTGCTGCCGCGCGCAGTATATCAGTGTTCATCTGTGGTTCCTTCCTTTCCGCCGAAAATTAAATGGTCCTACCTTGTGCCTTTCACGTTCCACTTTTGGCAACCGCACCCTTGCCGCCTCCCTGCAAATAATGTAATTTTATTGCCTGTTCGTATAGCTGCGGATTTCAGAGATCGGATTTCAAGCGGATTTCGCCGGGCGCATCTTGAATCTGCAACTGGCCGATTTCCTGAGTCCGCGTTCCTGACTTTATTAGCGAAAACTATCGGGAGCGTGCCGCCGATGGCTGTTAAGCTTCAACCCGTTTCAGGTGCAGCGGTCAATTTCGCCGATAATCTCTGCCGTTGGGACAGAGCGCGTGCGGGCCATTATGAAGTATGGTTCCTGACGCTCAACAAGCGCGCCTCGCAGCGCGGCTTCTGGTTTCGCTACACGTTGATGTCTCCGAGCCGGACGGACGATGACCTCGCGGCCAGGTCCGCGCTGTGGGCTGCGGCCTTCGACCGAAGAAGGCCGGGAGCGAACATACTGCTCAAGCGCGAATACGGAATCGATAATTTCACGTTCGACGGCAGAGAAGATTTCAGATTGAACATAGGCGACGGAGAGTTTTCCTCCTCGCGCGCCACGGGGACGGTCACTCAAGGTTCGCATCGCATAGATTGGGATTTGAGCTTCACGCCCAACCGAGAGACCTATCATCACATCTCTCCCTTTTTGAAACTGATAGCCCGGCCCAAGTCTTTCATCTGCTCTCCGAATCTCGACGCGCGCTTCAGCGGCCGCGTAGTGATCGACGGGCGCGAGATCATTTTAGACGAAGAGCCTGGCTGTCAGTCTCACCTCTGGGGGCGCAAGCAGGTCGATGAATGGGTATGGGTTCACTCGAACGCATTCGAGAAAAACCCCGGCACGGTCTTCGAGGGGCTGGCCGCGCGACAGCGGCACTTCAGCGGACGTTTTGCTTCGCTTAACAATCGCCTGATGCCGCCCTTGCAGTCTTTGTATTTGCGGCACGCGGGCGAGGAGCATCGTTTCATTCGAATGCGAATGGCCGAGCAATGGGAGCGGCGTCTCGGAATAGGCTACTGGACGTTTTCAGCAATGAACCCGCACATACGCATAGACGGCACGGCGCAGTGCCGCATGCGCGACATGTTGCAGGTTGAGTACACAGACCCTGACGGCGAGCGGCTATATTGCATCAACAGCGAGATAGCGCACCTGAAGATCAGACTGTTTCGGCGAGTGCGCGGCCTGCGATGGCGCTACGTTGAAACGATAAAGGCGCACGCTACGGCCCACCTCGAACACGCCTCACGCACGACCGACCCGGACGTGAAGATGGCGGGCAGGTAGGCGGAAGGCAGAAAACAAAGTTAGGTTTTCATTTTTCCCTCAGCAAATCTGAAATATGAAGCCCCTGATTTTATGAGCGACTTCTTCTGCGCAAGGTTTCCAAACCAAACGGCTTCGGCCTCAGTCTAAAGGGTTGTGACACGCTTTGATCGGCCTCAACTCGATCAAACGATATTGCGCCGGAGGGGAGCATAATGAAACAAGCCATGAAGAATCGCGCTTTGAATTTAACGGTCGCGGTCAAACGCGCCATTATAGCCATGATAGCTGTTGTGATAGCGGCGTCGCTCGTCTTAGGGACCATAATGACGGTCGCCGCCAATTCCGTATCCAAATCATCCAAACTCACCGAAGAGCAGAAGATTCTTCACCTGCTCAATCGCACGGGTTTCGGCCCGCGTCCGGGGGATGTCGAGCGGGTCAAACGCATCGGCATAAACAAGTACATCGAACAGCAATTGCGCCCCGAACGAATTGATGATTCTTCGGTCGAGGCGCGGCTTGCGGGGCTTGAATCGCTCCGCATGACCGTAGCCCAGGCGCAGGATAAATACCCTCCACCACAGGAGGTCGCCCGCCAACTCGGATTGCGCCGGCCGGGACAGCCGAATCAGCCGGATCGACCCGCCGCCGGAGAAGATGAAATGGAAGTGAGGCGCAATCAGCAGGAGTATCGCAGACAACTGGCGACCTACTACATGGAGAATGGATTGAAGCAGCCTCAAATGCTTTTGATGGAGCTACAGGCGCAGAAGATCATTCGCGCAGTCTACAGCGAGCGCCAGCTTCAAGAGGTGATGGCCGATTTCTGGTTCAACCATTTCAACATATTCTGGGGCAAAGCGGCCGACCGTTATATGACTACCGATTTCGAGATGAATGCCATTCGGCCCAACACGCTCGGCAAATTCAAAGACCTTCTGCTCGCCACCGCAAAAAGCCCCGCGATGCTCTTCTACCTCGACAACTTCCAATCAAGCTCGCCCGATGCGCAACCGCCCGGCCGTCGCGGGAATAATCGCCAGCTTCGTAACAGGCGGAACGACCGTCTCAATAATCTGCGCCAGGGGCAGCGCCGTCCCGCGGACGAGATGGAACGCGATCAAACGGGCGACCCTCAGCAGATGACCGATGAACAGCGCCGCCGCTTGCGGGCCGCAAATCAACCCCAGAATCGCCGTCGAGGGATAAACGAAAACTATGCGCGCGAGATCATGGAACTTCACACGCTCGGCGTAGACGGCGGCTATACTCAAAAAGATGTTCAGGAAGTCGCGCGCGCATTTACCGGATGGACGATAGATCGCCCGCGCCAGAACGGCAGTTTCATCTTCCGCCAGTTTATGCATGACAATGGCGAAAAGGTCGTGCTCGGCCAAAGGATTCCGGCGGGCGGCGGCATGAAAGACGGCGAGAAGGTCATAGAGATTCTCTCCTCTCATCCGAACACCGCGAAATTCATCTCTACAAAGCTCGTCCGCCGCTTCGTCAGCGACAATCCTCCGCCCCTCCTCGTAGACCGCGTGGCAGGTGTTTACCTGAAGACCGGCGGCGACATAAGCGAGATGCTCCGCGCCATATTCACCTCTAAAGAATTCATCGCGCCCGAAGCCTACCGCTCGAAGATCAAATCGCCCTTCGAGCTTGCGGTCTCGGCTATTCGCGCGCTCGGAGGCCAGACGAACGGCGCTCCGCAACTCGGCCAGTTCATATCCAAGATGGGCCAGCCGCTCTATATGTATCAGGCACCGACAGGCTATCCCGACCGCGCAGAGCAATGGGTCAACACGGGCGCTCTGCTCGAACGCTTGAACTTCGGGCTTGCTCTGAGCGCGAACCGCGTGCGCGGCGCATCGGTCGACCCGAAGAACATCGCTCCGGGCACGGAGCCGTCCGATACGAAGCGCGTCATGGATAGAGCGATAGCTGTTTTGCTCAACGGCGAAGTCTCCTCTCAGACGCGCGCCATCCTCGACAAGCAATTAAAAGAGGGCGTGCCGGTCAAGGGAGAACTCGGCCGTGTGCCTGAGATGACAGGCGGCCGAGGCGATGATTCTATGATGGCCGGAGACGAGTTCGAGAGGCGTCGCGAGCAGTTCAGAGAGAGGCAACGCGCCGGTCGCTTAGGCGGCGACCCGCTTGGACTGGGACAACTCCCGCAATCGCCCGTAGATCCCGAGATAGCCAAAGTGTTCGGACTCGTGCTCGGATCGCCCGAGTTCCAGCGAAGGTAGCTCGATTTGCGAAGACCTGTATGGGCGGGCGTCTCATAAAGATTTCTTTCTTCGCCCGCCCCTCGGCTACTTGATAGGAATGAGGGGCGGCCACAGAATGAATACATTTATTGAGGGCCGCCCGTACATGCAACCAAAATGGAGATTAAGACAATGGCGGTAACAAGAAGATACTTTCTCAAATCATCGGGGGTGGCGCTTGCGAGCACGGCCCTCGCTCCTTCGTTCCTCAAACGAACCGTGCTGGCCGGGTCTCGGGGAAGCGGAACCGACCGCCCCATCATAATAGCGATCTTTCAGCGCGGTGCCGCAGACGGCGTTTCGATGGTGGTCCCGTTCGGCGATAGAAGCTATAGAAATGCGCGGCCTCAGATCGCCGTGCCTGAGCCAAAAAACGGAAACGCGGATGCGGCGCTCGACCTCGACGGCTTCTTCGGATTGCATCCGGCGCTCAGTCCTTTCAATCCGATTTATGATGCGGGCCATCTCGCCATAGTGCATGCGGTCGGCTCGCCTGATAACACACGGTCGCACTTCGACGCGCAGGACTATATGGAATCGGCCACGCCCGGAAGGAAATCCACGCCCGACGGCTGGCTCAATCGTTATATGACTGCGAAGAAGGACGCAGATGCTACGGCCTTTCGCGCGGTGGCCTTCAGCGCCAATATGCCGCGCATATTGATGGGCACTGAGCCTGCCATAGCCATGACCAACATATCGGACTTCGGCGTGCGCGCTGGCGCGGGAAACAATCAGGTCGCGCAGAGCTTCGAGGCGCTTTACGCGCAGGGGGCGGACGATATGCTGCACGGCACGGGCAAGGAAGCCTTCGAGGCCGTGAAGATGCTCAAGCGCGCCAACCCGCAACAGCATCGACCGACGAACGGCGCTAATTATCCGCGTTCGCCCTTCGGTCAGTCGCTCTTGCAGATAGCCCAACTCATCAAATCCGACATCGGCCTTGAGGTCGCATTCACAGATGTTGGCGGATGGGACACGCACGCGAATCAGGGAGCGTCGCGCGGCCAGCTTGCGAACCGCTTGCAGGATTTCAGCCAGGGCATCTCCGCACTACACAGAGACCTGGGCGACCGTATGGGCAACATAGTCATACTGACGATGACCGAGTTCGGCCGCACGATTCGCCAGAACGGTTCGGGCGGTACGGATCACGGCCACGCGAGTTGTTTATTCGCGCTAGGCGGGCCGGTGAAGGGCGGCAAAGTCTACGGCAAGTGGCCGGGGCTTGCGACCGAGCAGTTGTACGAAGGCCGCGACCTTGCGCTGACGACCGACTTCCGCGACGTATTTGCAGAGGTCGCCGCGCGTCACCTGGGCGCGAGCAGATTGAACACTATATTCCCCGGCTATGATCCGAACCCGGCGAACTTCCGAGGGTTCATACGGTGAGCGGGGGTGTTTGGAAAGATGAAGGTGAGGGATGAAGGATGAAAGCTTCTTCGAAGGGGCCTTCATCCTTCATCCTTTCTGAGGAGTCTTTCAGGTCCGATTCGATGACGCCCTGAAACTATGAAAACGGCTGCGCCGAGTGTCCGACAATCTGCTAGATTGTCGCCCGCTTCGCTAATCTTTCGACTGGCAGCCATCGACAAGCTGGCAACACGCTCGGACATTTCCCGAGGAGGTTTGACTTGTCCCCCAAGAGAATTATCTTCGCCCTCTTTTTTGCTTTGATTCCTTTCTCAACTCCTGCCCAGGAAAAGGCTCAGGACGAGCCGCTTAAATTGCAGACCTCGCTTGTGAGCGTGCCGGTCGTAGTCAGCGACCGGCAGGGGCGCTATATTGCCGGATTGAAGGTCGAAGACTTCAAGCTTTATCAGGACGGCGTCCGTCAAGAGATAGCTTTTTTCGATGCAGCCGAAGAGCCTCTCAATGTTGCGTTGCTGCTCGATACGAGCAAGAGCACGCGACAGGTTTTGGACGACATAAAGAAAGCCGCCGTAGATTTTCTGAAGCAATTGAGACCGCAGGATAAGGCGATGGTCGTGAGCTTCGACTACGCGGTGCATGTGTTGAGTCCGCTCACCGCCGACCGCAAGGCAGTTGAGCGCGCAGTAAATAAAGCCGAGATTGGCGAGACCCCTGGCACGACTCTCTACGACGCCATAATCGAAGTGACCGGGCGACAGTTCAAACCGGTCAGCGGGCGCAAGGCCATCATATTGCTCACGGACGGCAAAGATTTCGGCAGCCGCATATCTGCTGACGATTTGCTCGATAGTGTAATGGAATCAGACACGATGATCTATTCGGTCTTCTATTTGACGGGACCGCTGCGCAACCTGCGGGATAGAAGAATGCCATTCCCCCGCGAGCGGCGCGGTAGAAGGGGGCGTCGCTGGCCGCCGACCTCCGATGCGTTCACATCGGCGTGGGGACCGAACCCTCAAAGGCGCGAACGTGCGAACAGAAAGAACGAGGAGGCGATTGAGTTTCTTGAGACCCTCGCCGAAGCGACAGCCGGGCGGTTGTATCACAGCGAAGTCACGGATCTCAAAAAGACTTTCGAATTGATCGCCGAGGAGTTGCGCCATCAATACCTGCTCGGTTTCTATCCGGGCGACGCCGCTCAAGACGGCCGCGAGCACAGGCTCAAGGTAGAGGTCTCCCAGCCCGGCGCAGTGGTCAGAGCTCGCCGGAGTTATCGAGCCGCAAGCAGCGATGCGTCTCGATAGCGATCTTTATAGATCGTTATGGTTTCAGAATGAGCCGCACGGCTTTTGGCCTTCGATGCTACCTGTGCGGGCTTCCTTTTATAAGCTAACCCATTGGTTTTTATTGCCTTAACCTTAATCCGGTCTTGGAGCCAGGTTTTAATATGGTTTTGACATATTAAAACCTGGCTCCTATACTTTGAATATAAATTTGACACGTAGAAGCTCTTATGATGAAACGCCTATCTTTCAAGGCTGGAGTTTACAAGCAGCAATATCAGTACAAGAGTTTTACTCCTTCATTGATAAACGGTCCCTTTAGCTGGTCGGATGCCAAAATTGCAGTGCTGCTGGAAGAGGCAGTCAGGCTGCTCGGAGAATTGAATGCCTATTCTCAGCTTGTGCCCGATGTCGATTTTTTTATCCGCATGCATGTTGTGAAGGAAGCCACTACTTCCAGCCGCATCGAGGGCACGAAAACCGATATCGACGAAGTGTTGCTTCCGGAAGAGGAAGTCGATCCCGAAAGGCGAGATGATTGGGCGGAGGTGCAGAATTACATCAATGCGATGAACTATGCGATCTCTGCACTGGAGCGATTGCCGCTCTCCATGCGTCTGCTCAAAGAGACACATGGAATCCTTATGTCCCAGGTCCGCGGAGAGCACAAGCTGCCGGGAGAAGTCCGCAGGAGCCAGAATTGGATTGGCGGTGCCGGTCTGAAGGATGCGGTGTTCATTCCGCCATCTCCTGAAGAACTGCTCGACTTGTTGAGCGACCTGGAAAAGTTCTGGCACAATGAAGCTCTCGATATACCGCATCTCATAAGGGCAGCTATCAGCCACTATCAATTTGAAACCATACATCCGTTTCTGGATGGCAATGGTCGTATAGGAAGGCTGATGATCACGCTCTATCTTGTCGAGAAAGGTTTTCTCAAGAAGCCGACTCTCTACCTGTCTGACTTCTTCGAACGCAATAAAGGAGCGTATTACGATGCGTTCACGAGGGTGAGGGCTTCCAATGATATAGAACACTGGATCAAATTTTTTCTGGTAGGGGTTGCAGAGACTGCGGCCGGCAGCAAGCGAACCTTTGAAAAGGTCATCAAGTTGCGCCACCTGTGTGAAGAAAGAATCATATCGCTTGGGAAGCGCGCCAGGGCGGGGCAACGATTGCTTTTGCACCTTTACTCTCAGCCGATTATGAATGCGGGCCAGATAGCCGAGCGGCTTCAGATTACATACCCTTCGGCCAGCGCGATTGCGAAGGGTTTCGAAGAAATCGGAATACTGAAAGAGATCACCGGATTCAAGAGGAATCGCCTCTTCGTCTTTTCCGAATACCTGAATCTGTTTGGCGGCGACCCTCTCTCCAAAAGGGCGGCATCAAAAAGAAGCACGGCAAAAACCCAATAGCATCAAACCCAAAGAGTCCCATCGAATATGAGCCATCAGGTTTCGCCGCACCTGCCGCGCTGTAAGCAGCGATGCATCTCGACTAATTCCGCGCGCTCGCTGAATCCTTTGGCGACAGACGAAGCGCGAGGGCGAGGAATGCCAGTTCATCGGCCCGCGATTCGATCACCTGTTCGTCCGTCGCTCCGAGGTTGTGCCCTGCGCCCCAAATCACTTTCAAAAGCACAGGACTCGCGCACCCCTGGGCCGCCTGCATGGCCGCAGCGAATTTGTACCCGTGCAAGGGTGTGGCTGTTTCATCTCGCTCTCCGACGCGGATCAAAGTGGGCGGATAACACCGGCCCGGCTTCAGGTTGTGATAGGGCGAATAAGAGAGCAGCGCCTTGAATTCGTCCGCGTTTTCAACCGAGCCGAATTCCTGAGTCCACGTCCGGGCCGCGCCGAATCGCTCATAGCGCAGCATGTCGAGCACAGGTATGTCTATGAGTGCGGCTCCGAAAAGTTCGGGCCGTTGAATGATGGCCGCTCCCACGAGAGCCCCGCTTGCGCTCCCGCCGTTTGCCACGAGCTTCGATGCGGAAGTGTATTTATTTGCAATCAGCCACCGAGCCGCCGCGATGAAATCATCGATTGAATTTTGCTCCTTGAGCTTCATTCCCTGATTATGCCAATCCGCGCCATATTCGCCGCCGCCTCGAATTCGCGGCAGCGCGTATATGCCGCCCATCTCCATCCAGGCGAGCACTTGCGGTTGATAAAACAAAAACGAGTTCCACCCGAAAGCCCCGTAACCGTACATCAAAGCCGGATTCGAGCCGTCGAGTTTGATGCCTTTCTTGTGAGCCAAAAACATTGGAACGCGAGTTCCATCTTTGCTCTGGTAGAAGACCTGCTTGATTGCGAAATCGCTTTCTTTGAAATTCAACTCCGCTCTGCGAAAAACCGAGGCTTTGCCCGTTCGCAGGTCGAGGCGATAAATAGTTCTCGGCGAAGTCAGAGTGAGCAATGCGTAAAAAATTTCATCGCCGCTACGGGTACCCGAAAACCCGCCCCATACGGATGAGCCCTCAGGCAACTTCAACGTTTGCTGCAAGCGACCGCCTATGTCGAATATCCTGATTAAAGGGCTTGCCTCACTCAGGTACATAGCTGCAAAACGACTGCCGAACATTCCGACCGCGTTTCCTCCCACGAGGCTTCCGCCTGCGATGGGTTCCTTCGATTCTGAAACGACGGTTGTCATTCGATAGGGAGAATCAATGTCGACGGCTACTATCCGACCGCGCGGCGCTTCCCTGTCGGTGTAGAAAAAGAATCGCGTGCCTCTGCTTCCGAGAAAAGTATGAGCGGCGTCATCTTTGAACAACTCTATCGCTTCGCCTTTCGGTAGAGTGAGGTCGCTATAGAGAATGTGGTTCTTCGAACTTCCGCCGTTGCGGGCATCGATTATCAGGTATCGCCCGTCGTCGGTCACATAAGGGGTGAATATCCAGCCCCGTTGATTCGGGCGCGAATAGACAAGCCTGTCTTCCGATTGCTTACTGCCCAGCCTGTGATAGTAGATTCCGCGCGCGTTCACGGCGGCTTTCATCTCTTCCCCCGCTTTCGGTTCTTCGAAGCGGACATAAAAGAATCCTTCGTCGTCTTTCGACCAGGCTATATTGTTGCTGATGGCATGAATCCCTGTGAGTAAGTCCGGTTGAGCCTGACCGTCCGCGCCGATGATCTTCATCTGCCGCCAACGGGACTGGCCGCGAACGAGAGAGCAGGCCACGAATCTCCCATCGTTGCTCGGATAGAAATCATGCTGGAAAGCCCTCAGCTTGAGATCGTCCGGTCTCGGGTCGAGAACGAGTCGCGGTTCGGCGTTCGGCCCGTCCTGAGCGTATAGAAGGGCATTGTTGCCTACACCGTCGAGTGACTTCGTGAAGAAGTAGCGCCCCCTGGCTCTGACGGGTGCGGAGTAGAGATCATATTTCGAGATCGAAGCAATCCGTTCCCTGAAAGCCTCGCGCGCGGGGAGCGATTTTAAAAAGCTTTCTGCAAGATCGTCCTGCGCCCTGGCCCACGCGCGCGTCTCATCAGAGTCCATCTCTTCAAGCCAGCGATATGGGTCGGCGACCGTTACGCCGTGAAACGTGTCGACCTGATCGACGCGTTTTGTCACGGGATAGTCGATTTTCTTTTGCGCTCCGGCGAGAGAGAATGGAAGCAGTATCGAAAGCGATAGTAGCGAGAATTTCAGCATAAGCGAAGCCCCCTGTTTGATAAAGATGTAGACCGGTAAGTGTTCAGAATAGGAATGGGATTTCACCACGGAGACACAGAGACACGGAGATAAACTCTCTGTGCCTCCGTGCCTCCGTGGTGAGGTTTTTGTTTGTCTGAACATATAAGTAGACCGGGTGGATTTTAAGCAGGGAGCCTTATGGAAGTCCTCAAGGAAAGGTCAAGGTTTGGTCAGGATTATGTAAGAGGAAGGAAGATTTCCTTATATCTAGAGCGAACGCTCATTTTCCGAGACCGAGCCGCGCGGCAATCGCTTGAAAACGCCCATCCGATTTCAGGGAGTCGAAAGCCGGATCAGCGGCGATAAAAGGAACCCAGCCTTCGCGTGCCCCGACTGCGCGTTCTATCCAGAAGATCGCGCGATCCGCATCGCCCAGCAGCGCGTGGCCTACTGAAAGCTGATAATTGCGCCCCTTGCGGCGCTCGTCGCGCTCAAGATTTTCAATCCTCAACCCCCATACTCCGCGCAATCCCGATTTCGCGAAAGCGCGCCTGTAGGATTCGATAGTCGCTTGCGGAGTCCCGGCCTGCTTCAACTCCTCTTCCATTTCAGCGAACGCTTCTTCAGCCTGCCCCTTCAATTCATAACTGAGCTTCATGCATAAGCGCATGGACGAGGCCGAAGGCTCAAGTTCGAGAGTCCTCCGGCATTGCTTGATTGCGTCGTCGAATCTGCGCCCGTAGTAGTAGTACCATCCGAGGTCGCCGTTGACATTATGTGAAAGCGGGTCGAGTTGCTGCGCCGCGCGCGCTTCGGCAAGGGCCGTCTCGTGTTCTTCGAGCACGGAATAGATGCTGGCCGCCCAGTGATGATTGATTGCGCGACCCGGATTCAGGGCTATCGCCCGTTCGAATTCCTCTCTGGCCGCTTGCCAGTCCCAGTCCTTGTACATCAGGTTGAAGCCCAAAGCGGCATGAGCTTCCGATAGGTCCGGGTCGAGTTCGAGCGCCTTCAGTGCGGCCTCTCTCGCTCGCGGATAGAGATCATCTTGAGGCGCGTGGCCGAAGACGCCCAGGTAGTTGTATGCGTCGGCAAGCCCCGTGTAAGCCTCTGCAAAGCCGGGTTCCAACTGCGCGGCCTGCTGAAAATAGTTTACGCTTTTCAGCAGGCTCTCTTTGTCTCGCCGGTTCCAGAAGAAACGGCCCTTCAGATAAGCGTCATAAGCTTCGGCCTTGACGCGAACGAGATTCTTTTCTCTGCTCAACTGAGATTTGATCTGACGTGCTATGTCTGAGGCCACTTCGTTTTGAAGGGAGAAGATGTCGCTCGTCTCGCGCTCATAATTTTGGGTCCATATACTCCGGTCACTCTCGCCATCGATGAGTTGCACGATTATACGCACTCGATTGCCCGATCTCAGGACCGAACCCTCGACGACGGCATCGACATCGAGATGGTTTGCGATCTCAGGGATGGTTTTCGTCGTGTCTTTGAAGAGCATCGCCGAGGTGCGCGAAATGACCTTGAGCGGTCCCGTGCGTGCAAGGCCGGCGATGAGGGCTTCGGTCATCCCTTCAGCGAAATACTCTTCTTCAGCGTTGCCGGATAAATTCTTGAGCGGCAGCACGGCGACCGAGCGAATGGGTTTCGGGGCTGCTTCTGTTGATGAATGATTTTGCCGGCCGCTGAGTTTCCACACTACTGCGATCGCTATGATGAAAAGAATCATCGCCGATGGAACGAGCCATCTGCTCTTTCTTTTTGAAGCGGCCGGAGTCGTTACAGGCGGCGCAAGATTCGTTTCGAAAGAGACATCCGCGATGAGGCGATAGCCCTGCTTTGGAATCGTCTGAATGAATTTCGGTGCGCGAGCATCATCCCCGAAAGCTTTGCGCAGTTCTGAAACCGCTACTTTCAAAACGTGTTCGGTGACGAAAGTATCGGCCCATACTGTTTGGAGTATGTCATCTTTCGGAACGACCTCGCCTGCGCGACCGGCCAGGTAAACCAGCAACTCCATCACCTTCGGCTCTATGCGAATCGAGGTTTCATCTGTCGAAATGATACCGAGTCGAGGTTGGACCAGGAAACGTCCGACAGTGAAGCTTGCTTGCGTGATTTTTTCCATCGCCTTCTGAAAATCTTATAACACGAAAGCGATGAGAGTCTACATACGAACTCCCGAACCATCCAGAGTTCGATGTGATTGATTCAGAAAGGATCATCTGGAAGCCTGATGCGCCATTTTGCATCACTGTCTGTCGAATGGAATCGAAGCATCAGCATTCCGTAACCTGCCGCTCCGTAAAAATAACCCGTAAAGGCCGCAGGCGAGTTGGCTCCCTCCATGAAGGCGTAGCGCGGAAAAATCCATCTCGTGCCCGTAGCGTCGCGCGTAGCTTTTTTCAAGATGTCTTCGACGAGTTGACGAGCAAAATCGAGATGCTCTCTGTCCCTTGTTTCAGCGTAAAGATTCAGAAAGAAGTCGGCCGCGCTCGCCGAGCCGAATCGCCTGTCGAGTTTGAACGAGTCGTTGCCGAAGCCGGGTTTGGGCGTTTCGGGAAGCCCGCTTTGCTTTATTCCGCGAGCGCATGCTTTCACGAGTTCCATCCATGATCGGTCTTTCGTGATTTGCCAGAGGCGATAAAAGAGTCGAGCAGTACCCGCAGGGCCGTGCGCCCAGCCTATGTCGTAATAGCCTTTCCAGTTTTCATTGGGCCATCCATACGGCACGAGAAATACGCCGCCTTCAGTTCTGGCCACAGCCTTCAAATAGCTTGCGGCCGAGAGCGCCCCTTCGAGAAATTCTTTCTGTCGGGTTTCCAAGAAGAGCGTCGCCAGGAAGTAACCGATTCCGGCGGCTCCGTGCGAGAAGTTCGGCAGTATGAAATCCCTGTCGTCTCTGAACTTCCAGTTCAGTCCGCCGCTCTCTTTCATCGCTTTGTCGAGCAAACGACGTCCGGCCTGAATGGCTAAATCGCGCGAGGCCGCATGATTCATTTCCTTGTGAGCGAATAAGAGAAAAAGGCCGGTTCCTGCGTTGCCGAAAAGAAGATCGTTATAGTGAGTCCAGGCTACGCCGCCGCCTTCCTTTCGCGCGTGTTTATGAATCAACTCGACGCAGCGGAGCGCCCCCGCGCGGTACTTCTCCGCGCCTGTGGCTTTGTAAACATTATGAAGCGCAAACGCCACTCCTCCTACTCCATAATAAAGGCTTGTTGCAGGAGGAGAGGTGTTGAGTTCGAGAGCTTCAGGAATTGTAGCCAGGAGATAGTCCGCTCCCGCTAGCGCGTCCGTCAGGTATTTTTCATCCCCTGTCGCGCGATGCATTTCGAGAAAGAAGATCACCTTGCCTGCCAGGCCGTCTGCAAGGTTCGTGCTGATAGCTTTCGCGCCAATCGCGTCGTCAGGCCACGCGCGTCCGTGCGAGGTCTCTGTTGCAGTAGAGCGAATCCACCTGGCCGCGTCAATCGTTGCGTCGAGGTAAATCCGTTTGCTATCGGAAAGATTTTTCTCAGTGGTATTTTGAGATTTTGTTTGCGCAGAGATATGAATCGTCGAATAGAGAAGAGTGCAGGTGAGAAGGATGATCGAGCTACATATTCGAATCACTTTAATTTTTCCAGACATCAGTCTCCTCCGATGAAAATGGCAGACAGGCAGCCGTTGATTGATCGTTTACTTACTGCCTCGCTTTTGCGAGAGGCTCCGGTGGACGGCCTCTATCCACTGATCTTTCGGCAGTTTCCAATCGCCCAGAGTTTCAAATTCGCGGGGGAGACCATCGGCCTTAATTTCATCAAGGTTTTTGCCCGTGGCCATACGATTGCGAACTATGCTTATGGTTTCCGCAAGGATTCGCCTATATGCTCTGAGGTCGCTTAAAGACAGAAGTCGGCCATGTCCCGGCACGACCTTAACGTCCGGCGGAAGCTCGGAGATAAGGGCTTCGAGGTTTCGAGCAAGGCTCTCCGCATCGCCACCGTTCCACACGCCCGGCGATGCCATCAATGCTCCGTTTATGAGCAGTACAGTGTCTCCCATACAGACCGCCTTCGAATCTTTGAAATATACGACCGTGTCTCCATCTGTGTGAGAGTTCGGGAAATGTATCAACCTGATCTCTTCGCCATTGAAGTGAAGTGACATGGCCTTTTCGAACGTCATAACAGGCCAGGAATGCGGAGGCTCCGGGTCGACGGGAGAGGTTTGCCAGGGAACCTTTTGCGGGGTCATCAACCTATTTCTTACGTTGGGATGCGCGATGATGACGGCTTCGCTTCCAAACATCATGTTCCCTCCTGTATGGTCCGGGTGCCAGTGCGTGTTGACGATGAATTTTACCGCGCCGCCCCGCGTCTCTTTGATCGCAGATGGTATATGCTCGGCCCAGGAGTCGGTCAGAGTATCTACGAGCAAGACGCCATCCGGTCCCGATGAGAAGGCCATGTTGACCGCTCCACTTCCATCAGTCACCGTCAACATACGGACGCTGCCGCTGACATCCGTTATTATGACATCGACATTCGACGCAGCTTTTTTAGATGCGAACACATGCGGCAGCAGCATGGCGAAGCAGAGACAGGTTATTGAAAAAAGAGTTATCGTTTTCTTCATATTCACACTCGGTGTCGAAACTCTACTCGATGCTTGAGAACCCGAATCATTTCTTCTTTATCGAAAACCCCGTCATCCTGCCGCCTGAGAGAAATTCAGCGACCACGCGATCGAACTCCGATGGGCGGTCTTCCATGACCCAGTGGCCTGTCTCATCGAAGAAGACCAACTGAAAATCTCGCGCGCCTTCTGTCACCGTGCGCGCCTCTTTGCGCCTCGCCTCCGGGTCGCTGCCCGCGAACATGGCGAAGACCGCACCTAACGGTATTTTGAGTTCCGCCAATCTTCCACGCATGTCGTGGATCATCATTTCATAAGAGAGTTGCGCAGAGTTCATTCGATCTATCTTGTTGAACATGTCGAGGTATACGGGCGCTCGCTCAGGGTCTTTGAATTCAGACGAGACCATAGGCGGCCACTGAGCGTGAAAAGCTTCATCCGACATGGCTCGGACATCTGCCCTCCGCTTTTCAGCGCGCCGGATTTTCTCTTCTTCAGATAATCCGAGGCTTACGGGATGGACCGCGCCCCAGTCTACCAGAAAGACTTTGCTCACTACACCGGGATGATCCAGAGCCACTTTGAGTGTCACAGTTGCGCCGACCGAGTGGCCTATTATCGCCACGTTCTTCAACCCTCTACGGCGAATGTAGGAAGCCACGTCTGCGGCGTATCTATCGAGCAAGGGAGTGCCCTTCGCATCTTCAGGGATGATATAGGGAAGTATTCCGCCCAGTCCCGGAAGTGTGACGGCATGCATGGTGTAAAGGTTTTTATTCCGCTCCATGAAGGTCTCCCATGAACGCCAGTCACAACCGCCGCACCCTATCAGGACGAGTTGCTGAGGGCCGCTGCCTCGCGTTTCGACTCCGGGAGTTGCGGGGTTGTTCTGAACGGCGATAAATGCCGGGCAGAGAAGAAAAAGAGTGAGCGCGACAGAAATTATTTTCATGTATCGTCCTCGATTTGCGCGATCTCTGCGAACTCGATGTTTTGAGTCGCTAAATAATCAACCTCCGTATTGTCAGGCCAGCCTGCTTTTCGGAATGAATCATAACGGCTCAGGGTCCGCGCTTACCTGAAGGAAAGCTGATGTTTTCGTAAGCTTGTTCTAATGGCTTCGTGAGAGATCGCTTGCGTTAAAGCCGTATCGTAATGGAATGCCGGTAAATGACTCGCGTATAATGATTCAGGTTCAAACTCGATTTTCGAGACAGGATTTCGCATGCGAAGACTCAAACCGATCAACCCGGAAGCGGCTGCCGGTCGGCCCCTGCGCGAAGAGAAGGGCGACTCACTGGAAAGCGGCTTTATGGTCGGAGATTATCTGGTCGAGCCGCAGTTAAATCGAATCTCGCGCAACGGCCGGACAACTCAGGTCGAACCGAAAGTCATGCGCGTGCTCACGGCTCTGGCCGAACGCCCTGCCGAAGTCGTCACCCGCGAGAGCCTGCTTGAAACCGTGTGGGCCGACACCTTCGTCGGAGAAGAGACCCTCACCCGGTCGATTTCAGAACTGCGAAAGATATTCGAGGACGACCCTAAAGTTCCGCGCGTGATCGAAACGATTCGCAAGACCGGATACCGAGTGATCGCTCCTGTAAAAATAGATTTCACCCGCCCTGAGCAGGAAGTAGAGCAATCGCCTGTTATAGTGCCGCCGCCTTTCGCCGTTGCGCGCGATAGCGGATGGACTCTAAAGCGGCTGACATGGCCGTTGATTTTAGCAGGTATAGTTATCGCCCTCTCCGTCTGGTTTTATCTTTCGCGGGGCGCTTCGAGAGCGCCTGCGATTATCTTCAGGGCCGTGCCTCTGACAAGATACCCCGGCATAGAAATCGAACCGGCCCTCTCGCCTGATGGCGATATGTTGGCTTTCGTTTGGAACGGGACTGCGGGCGACAATCTGGACATATACGTCAAGCGTGTCAACACGGAAACGCCTTTGCGATTGACGAGCGACCCGTCCGAGGATCGCGCCCCCGTATGGTCTCCCGACGGTCGGCGCATAGCCTTCGTCCGCATAACCGAAAACGAAGCCGCCATCTGGATCATGCCCGCACTTGGCGGACCCGAAACCAAGCTCATAGATTGCGACCCTGACAGCGTCCCCTCGCTTTCATGGTCGCCCGACGGCGAATGGCTGGCCTATTCCGGCAGGGACTCAGCGCGAGAGCCTTACAGCATTTTCCTGGTTTCAGTCGAGAGTCTCGAAAAGCGAAAGATCACCTTGCCGCCCGCTCTGCATCAAGGCGATAGCCTTCCTGCCATCTCTCCCGATGGCCGAATGCTTGCTTTCAAACGGACGAGCATAATGGGGATAGACGATATTTATTTAGTGCTCATCACAGGCGGCGAAGCGAGGCGCGTGACTTTCGACAATCTGAAGATCACGGGCCTCGACTGGACCCCGGATGGCGAAAGCCTGATTTACTCATCGAACTGGGCGGGCAATTTCAGCCTCTGGCGGATTCCTGCCGAAGGGGGCACGCCCGAAGGCGTTCCGGGAGTCGGACTTGACGCTTACAACTTGTCGGTGTCGCGTAGAGGCAACCGTCTGGCTTACATGCACTGGATAGTCGACACGAACGTATGGCGTATATGTAGCCCGACCGCTGATGCGAGCGACCGCTCTCCGACGCAATTGCTCTCTTCAACGCGATGGGATTCGAATCCGCAATACTCGCCCGACGGCAAGCGCATAGCTTTCGCATCTATGCGATCGGGAAGCCCTGAGATATGGGTATCGGATAGCGACGGGCTGAACCCCGTGCAGATGACCGCGAACGGCGGCCCTTTCACATCAGCTCCGCGATGGTCTCCCGACGGGGGCCGCATAGTCTTCGAATCCCGCGTAGGAGGCAACGCGGATGTTCATATCATTGATGCCGCCGGGGGTACGCCTCGCCGTTTGACGGAGGATGCTTCTGACGAACTCGCTCCCTCGTGGTCGAGAGATGGGCGATGGATATACTTCGCATCGAACCGTAGCGGAAGCTGGCAGGTATGGAAATCGCCCGCAGGCGGAGGCGAAGCCGTGCAGGTGACACGTAACGGAGGCTTCGCTGCGGCCGAATCGCCCGATGGAAAATACCTGTACTATGCCAGACGAGATGAGCCGGGATTGTGGCGGATGCCCTTAGAGGGAGGGGAAGAGGCGCTCGCGCTCGACAGATTGAAGGCCGATAACTCAGGCAACTGGGTCGTTATTGATCGAGGGATTTATTTCATAGACACAGACGCGGCGGGCAACTCAGCGATAGAGTTTTTCGATTTCGCCACACGTCGCACAAGTCGGGTTGCCGCGATCAAAACCCCGAACAATCCGGGCCTTGCTCTCTCACCTGACGGCAGGTGGATTCTCTACGCGCAGGTAGACCGAGCCGACGGCGACATCATGCTCGCGGAAAAATTCAGGTGATGCACGGTGATGCTATCAACTGAACCTTGACTTGAGCTTCGCCGAGTACCGGCGGCTCATTACGAATGGCTCTTCGATTTTACGAAGATATATTCGGTAAGACTGGTTGAACCATTTTTCGATTCTCTCGATGTATTCGAGATTCACTATCGTCGAGCGGTGAATTCGAGAAAAATACCTCTCAGGCAATCGCTCTTCCCATTCCCTGAGCGATTTCAGCACGAGAGATTTCTGGCCGTCAACGGTGATGATCTCCGAATAATCTCCCGCTCCGCAAATAACTTCGATGGAACTGATCTTCAAGAACCTCGACCGCTCATCCATAGTCAGAAATAAGCGGTCCTCGTATTCAAGTTTTCTTACGCCCTCTCTGCTTGCATTATCGCTCGATGACAATCGCTCTATCGCGCGGGCGAGGCGGGCCGGGTTGATGGGCTTGAGCAGGTAATCGAGAGCGTTGACCTCGAAGGCTCTTATAGCGTAGGCATCGTATGCCGTCACGAAGATGACCTTGAATGCCGCCTCAACCCTGTCGAGCAGGTCGAAGCCCGATTCTCCGGGCATCTGTATGTCGAGAAAGACCACGTCCGGTTTTGAATCTCTTATCAACTCCGCTGCCCGGCGAACGCTGTCTGCTTCGCCGATCACTTTTATCTCAGGATGCTCGGCAAGCATAGAGCGCAACTCCTTGCGCGCGAGCCGCTCGTCATCAACAAGTATGGCTTTGAATGTCTGTGTCATTACCGCGTTTATGATTTTCGAATCTCTATGACAGCCCGAACCCAGCCGTCTTCTTCGCGGATGTCGAAAAGGCTTCGGCCCGGAAATAATCGCTCAAGCCTCTGACTTATGTTCTGCAAACCTATGCCCGTAGCGTTCGAGCGCAGATCGTTTCCCGATGCCTTCAGTCTGCCTGTATTGGCGACTTCGACGCGAAGCGATCCGTTATCGACGCGGGCAGACAGACGGATCACGAGCGGCGCTGAGTCTGCGCTCATCCCGTGTTTGATGGCGTTCTCGATCAGCGGGTGAATCAGAAAGCCCGGCAAGCGATACTCTTCGGCCATCGGTTCGATGTCGAATTCGACTTCGAGTCGCTCTTCGAAACGGATTTTTTCTATTGCGAGGTAATTGCGGATGGCCTCTATCTCTTCGCGAAGAGGGACGGGGGAGGAGTCTGAATTGAGGAGCGAATAGCGCAGGAATTCCGAAAACTCCGTGACCATCTCCTTTGCGCGGGCGCGGTCTTCGTCTATGGAGGCGCGAATCGAATTGAGGGCGTTGAATAGAAAATGCGGGTTCAATTGATAGCGCAGCATCTCAAGTTGCGCGCGGTGCGCTTCGGCGGTCGCTGTCAGAGTGCGCTCTTTCTGAGCCTGAGAGTCCTGCCAGTATTTTATTCCGAAGTAAGAAGCGCTCCAGGCGAACAGGACATAAGAGAAATCGAAAGCTTCTCTTGGGTAGGCCGATAGCGGCCCGATGTGAAACCCTGCGGGGTTCATCAGCCAGCCGAAAAACTTGTAGACCACAAGCCATGCGCATCCGAAGGCGACCGAAGAGAATAGCGCGAGCGCGGCTATCGAGCGCAAGGAGAGCGACCTCGACCATGCATGCTTATATATGCGGTGCAGGGCGAGGCTCATGGCGAACCCTATCGCTGTGCGGACGAACTTGATGAAGAAGAGTCTCCACGCGCTGCCTTCGGGAGGAAGAGCGGGGAGCAGGGTTATATAAATCATGAACCCGTAAGCTCCCCATGCGAGCGATTGCAAAACCCAGAAGGGCGACAACCGATTTTTCAGGCCACTCGATTTCATTCGCTTCACGGCTGATCGCATAAGCACTCAATGATAGCAAACCGGCCCCGATACTTATACGTGCCTCGGCGCAAAGTAAATGTTCAAAATAGGAATGGGATTTCACCACGGAGGCACGGAGACACGGAGAAAAACCAAGAAAGAAATCTTTACCTGCGGTGCCTCTGTATCTCTGAGATGAGGTTTTTGCTTGTCTGAAAACATACGGCGCACCCGACCAGGGCGTGCCTCGAATGCATCGGTCTGATTTTGCTATCTCCGCTCGACGTAGAACATCTTGTTTACGATCTTCCATGTGCCGTCGATCTTTAGCAGAGACATATAGTCTGTGATGAGTGCGCCGGGATAGTCGAGTTCGAGTTTCACAACCGCCGCATTGCCCGTGATATCTATGCTGACGATGCGACGTTTGCGTTTGGCTTCGTCAGCGGGCGGAGCGCCCGGTGCGCGAGCGATGTAGTCCGCACTCGTTCTCTGATCGAGGTTTCCGTCATTCACCCAGAAGAGCTTCGAGTCGGGGTGGAACACTTTTTTGAAATGCTCCCGGTCGCCTGTGGCATGGCCTCGGAAGTAATGCTCGATGGCCTGGCGCACGGCGCTCTCTTCGCCGCTTTCTACTCCCGCAGGCAGCCACAGGGCCATGAATACAATCAAGATTGCGACCAACAACAGGGTAAGTCTTTTCATTGCGATCTCCTTCTGTAACTGGCTCTATCATGGAGCTTCCATGTTTTGCCGTTGTCTCGTGATTGTTCGACTATCTTATCCATCTGACCCTCCGACAGCAGAGTCCAGAATGTCCGAGAAATGATAGGGGTGCCATTCAAGGTCCACTCTCTGTAAAAGCGCCATTGCCCATTCTCTTTGCGCCCCTCCCAAACCTGATGCATAGGGCTGTCGCTCAGGAAGGTCAAAAACCACTTCTGCCTTGCTGCATCGTAGGATCTCAACAATATGGCCTCGAACGCTCCTGACCAGAACTCCTGTATGGCGCAGCCTTTCAGTATTTTCTTCACCTTGAGAGAATGGCCGGTCTCCGGTTCCTGCCATTCACCCAACATAAAATCGAAGGCTTTCGATTCGGGCGACTGACACGGCTCGGTTTTGTTATCGGCCTGTTGACCGAATGCAATCGCAGCCGGAAGGAAGAGAAGGGCTGCCAAAAGCCTTTTCATAGAATTCAGGATGTGCATAACGCAGGTTCTCCTTTCTGTCGGCTCCGTTCGGGATGCGATCACGATAGCCCTTATTTTAATCGGACGGGAATGTCGAATCTATCACCGGTGAATTGATTCGGCAGGCGGCCGATCCGTCCGATGAAACAGGGTTTGCACCTTGGAGCGCGTGCATCCCGGTAGCGCACAGTCGGGCGGACGGTGTATTATTTTCGGCCTGTGGCATGAGCGATTTTTTAAACCATAATAGACCGTTGCGTTTCACTTTCCGAGCGATGAATCGGAACTGTGAGGCGTATAGTAAAACCGGGAGGGCAGAGTGGAGATAAACGATATTCTTGTACCGACGGATTTTTCCGCCTGTTCGCTCAGGGCGATGGAGGTTGCGCTCTCGATCGTCTCTCCGGGCGGAGAGATATATTTGCTGAATGTCGCGGATAAAGAATTGATCGAGCGATTCGAAGAGCACGGGCTTGGCAAGAAAGAGGATGCGACCGAATGTATGCGGGCGAGGGCCGATGAAAAGCTCGACGCGATAATTGCCGATCATCAGACGGCAGCCAACAAGCTGAACAAGATGATCGTCATAGGCGTTCCATTCGTCGAAATCCTGCGCATAGCCAAAGACCTTGACTTCGGCCTTGTCGTGATGGGGATTCGCGGCGGAGGCAGTCCCCTCGAAGAGATACTCTTCGGCAGCACGGCAGACAAGGTGCTTCGCGGAACCCGCGTGCCTGTCCTGTGCGTGCCTTAGAGGGAAGAAATAATTGAAAGGATCTCAGAACATGTCAGACTACAGACTTCTTGCCGGTAAATCGGCAATCGTAACGGGGTCGGGGCGCGGCATAGGCCGCAGCATCGCAAAGCTGTTTTCGGATCACGGCGCGTCGGTCGTCATAAACGACATTGACGCAGAGGTTGCCGAAACGACGGCCAAAGATATAAATGACGAGGGGGGACGGGCGGTCGTCTGCGCTGGCAGCGTGACCGATGAAGAGTTTCCCGCTCGATTGGTCGAGACCGCTGCCGGCGCGTTCGGCGGGATCGATATCATCGTCAACAACGCCGGGTATACATGGGATGCCGTCATACAGAACATGAGCGACGAGCAATGGCACGCCATGATAGAAGTACATCTGACCGCGCCGTTTCGCATAATCCGCGCCGCCACGCCTTATATGCGCGAGGCGGCCAAACAGGAGATAGCCGAAGGCCGCCGCGTGCATCGCAAGATCATCAACGTCAGCTCGACTTCGGGCGTGGCGGGCAATGCGGGACAGGTGAATTATTCGGCCGGAAAGATGGGCATAGTGGGAGTGACGAAGACTATGGCCAAAGAGTGGGGCCGCTTCAACATCAATGTCAATGCAGTGGCCTACGGCTTTATAGAGACCCGTTTGACTCAGGCCAAAGAGAAGCAGGAGACTATCGAACGCGAAGGCAAGGATGTGCCGCTTGGAATCCCCGACGCTATGCGACAGATGGCGGTCAACTTCATCCCGCTCGGACGGGCCGGCACTCCCGACGAAGCCGCAGGGCCTGTGCTGTTTCTGGCCTCGCCGCTTGCCGATTATGTGACGGGCCACGTCTTGCTCGTGACCGGCGGCTCTTATTTGTGACGATCTTCGATCGGTTTTATCCGTCTGGAATTTTGGCGGCGAGGGCGAAGAGGATGGGTCGAGTTGTTTCGTTCGGATTTTCAGGTGAATGAACGAATCAATTTCTTATGTATCTTTGCCGGAGCGATGTGCGCGGTTGACATACGCCGTGTGCGAAAGTAGTATGGCCCGGCGAGAGCAGCTTCCGAATTTAACAGCAAATTTACTTGAAGGAGGAGAATAGATGAGCAGTCAGCCGCCGTATGGAAATCCGCCGCCGGGCGACTATCAAGGAGGAGGCTATCCTCCGCCGGGAGGCTATCCTCCGCAGGGACCGCCCCCCAGCAAGACTCAAACTCTCAATTTCGACTACAACGTCGCTGCGATGCTTTGCTATATACCGACCTGCTTCTGCTTCGCAAATGTGATCGCTTCGATTTTGTGGCTTGCCACTGAACCCAAACAGAACCGTTTCGTCCGCTTTCACTCGATACAGGGATTACTCCTCGTCGGAATCGGCGTAGTACTCGGAGTGGTCCTCCGCATTGCGCAAGCCATTCTGGGAGCCGGTGTATCCCAGACCGGGTCAGCCGGTCTTGCCTGCGGGGGAGCGACGCTGCTCCTCGTGCTCAACCTCGGGATCGGGGTATTTCTCCTGGTGCTGCACATAATCGGTATGGTCAAGGCTTACCAGAACCAGATGTGGAAAATCCCTTTCATAGGCGACATCGCCGAGAAGAATTCCTGATAGCAGGGGGTGTTTGTAACGAAATATGCCTGTCCGCAGAGGCCTGATCTTTGCGGACGGGCGCGTCTGCCTGAGGGCGTAGCGCGCGGCAGCACAGTCCCGGCCCTGCACGTCGAGCGATGCCTGAATCAAGCCTTTCGGTCCTGCGCGCATCGAGCGAAGAGGCGCGGAAAGGTATAGGCGCTTGGACCCTTCGATCTTCATTCTCGTGGCCGGACTCGCCTTCAATGTGGCGTTGCTCGCCTGGATTGCGCGAGACTCGAAAGCGCGCGACCTCGATAACAACGTCCTCTGGCTGGTCCTGGTCATGTTCACGGGGCTTATAGGGCTGACCATATATATCTTTTCGAGACCTCGTGGAACTCTACTGAGATGCTCTTCTTGCAACAACAAGCGAATCCGAACGAGCGAAAAATGTCCCCACTGCGGAAATACATAAGGAAGCCCCGCGCCTGGATAGCGGCTTTTCTCTTCATCGCGCTTCTCGGCCTTGCGGACTCTTTTCGCGCTCCGTCGAGTCAACTGACCGCGCGGCTCTACATAAGCGGAATCCATCTATATCAAAAGGCGGGCCGCCCTTTGCTCAGAGGGGTCGTCGAATGCCGTTATAAACCGACTTGTTCGGAATACTCTGAAGAGGCCGTGCGTAAGCATGGAATAAGAACAGGGTTGCGATTGACCTTTAAACGATTGAGCGCCTGCAATCCGAATGCACCGCCCGGCACTTACGACCCGGTCCCGGATTCGCCTTGAGAAAATATAGTGTCATGTACGGGCGGGCGTCTCTGCCCGCCCCTCGGTCGCTTTATAGTAATGAGGGGCGGCCACAGAATGAATACATTTATTGAGGGCTGCCCGTACAGGCAAGAAACTTTCATCGAATCTCCACGCTGATGCCCAGCCCCATCGCTTTCGCTCTGTCGTAGGCCAGTCGCGCGGTCACGAGGTCTTCTAATGCCAGGCCGCAGGATTTGAAAAGCGTTATCTCGTCAGGCGAAGTGCGGCCCGCTACCTTTTCGGTTACAAGGTCCGCAAGCGTTCCCTTTATGTGATCTTCGGCGATAACGCCTTCTGAAAGCGGGATACGTATCTCGCCCGCTTCTCGCCCGGCGGCGGACCAATCATCTATGATGACGCGCGACCGCCTGACCGCTTCCGAATCAAGCTCGCGCATATCGGGTTTGAAAGAACCTACGGCGTTTATGTGCGCGCCGGGTCTCAGGAGCGCGCCTTTGATGAGCGGCTCCGTAGCGTTCGTGCAGCAGCATATAAGATCGGCTTTCGATGCGGCTTCCTGCGGTGAGACCACGAGGCACTCTACACTGTAAAGCGATTGCGCACGCTCGGCCATCGCGCGGGCGCGGGCTTCGGTGCGCGAAGAGATCATTATTTGCCGGACATCTGCTACCCGGACCATCGCTTCTATGTGAAACTCAGCCTGCACGCCCGCGCCTAAGACGGCCAGCCGTTTTGGTCCGGGCCCGGCCATCCGTTTTGTGGCCACAGCCGAGACGGCAGCCGTGCGTATGCCCGTTAAAAAGCGGCCTTCCATCAGCGCGAGCGGAGCGCCCGTTTCACCGTCGAGCAGGAGATATATCGCCTGCACTATGTCGAGTCCGCGAGCCGTGTTATTCATAAAGACCGAAGCAACCTTAGTGCCGAGCGCGGAAAACGTTTCGCCCTCGCCCTCAGTCGAGCGCGCGAAGGCGGGCATCTCAAGCATCACTCCGGCAGCTTCGGGGATTTCGAGATGCAGGCGCTCAGGCACGCGAGCCTCACCCCGCGCAAACAGGCGAAAGCCTTGCTCGACGGCTTCTATGACTTCGCTTGCGTCGAGCGCCGCGCGCAGGTCTCGCTGGCTGAGTATCAACATAGTCGAATCGCCCCGCGCAATCATCGGGGGCGCGAATCAAAGAGAGGGTTCTACGGTCGAGGTCGGCGCTCAAAAGGAAGACTTTTTTCCTCAATCGGGCGGTAGATAATCTTCACGAGTCCTGGTCATCGTCGATATACTTGACGAACATTATTTCGTTGTGCTTTTCGTTGTAGATCAACTCGTCTATCGATTGCGCGGCCATCAGTATGCCGAAGCCGCCGGGACGTATGCCCTTTTTACGGCGGATCTCCAGGTGATGGAACGGGTCGTCTTCGGGGTTGGCGACCGCCGCGTGCTCGATCTTCGACAGGTCGAACCCTTCGCCGGGGTCTCTTATAGAGTATATGATGGCCCGTTTGAGGCGAATATATTTCACCTCGACTTTCTGTGTGGGATCACATTTGCCGCCGTGTTCGATGGCGTTGTTGAGCATCTCTCGAAAGACAGAGCTTATGGCCTCGCGCGTCTCTTGCGGGAGATTGCCCTGAAGGTCGGCCAGGAATCTCTCGATAGGTTCGACGGCCTTCAAATCGCACGGAGCCTGAATCTCTATCCAGTCGGGCTTTGCCGATACTATCTCAAGCTCGCACCTGAGCGGCCTTTGAAGCGCGGCCCCTACGGTCTCACGGAGCTCGTTCACGCTGAAAGGTTTCAATAAAAGATCGCAGGCGTGATTGCGAAATGCGCTGATGATCGTATTGGAAGTATTATCGCCGGTTATGACTATGGCTCGGAGATCGGGATTGACCTCACGCGCGCGTTCGAGCAATTCGATGCCGTCCATTTCAGGCATCTTTACATCGGTCAATAATACATCGACTGCTTCCTGCTTTATCAGTTCGAGCGCTTCGGTCCCCGTCCCGGCATCGAGCACACGGTATCCGTCGGTTTCAAGCGCCTCTTTGAAAATTTTACGAATGATCGAATTATCTTCAGCTATGAGCAATGTGATTGCCATAATCCCCTCGCTGCGATGCATGCACAACGACGCGATAGCTTACTCACGCGCCCCCTGACGTAACCGGTGAAGGGCCTTCTATGGATTATCCTTCTTGTCCATCCAGGCTCTCTTCACCGTCCACACGAATCTTAAGATAACAGCGACCGTCGTTCAATGCCCAACTCATAATATCATTTTTCACCGTCGGCGATATAGACGCCCGGCGATGGATTCCCGAACGCGGAACGTCACAGTGATAAGCTCGCTCTTCAAACCGTCAAATCCGAACGCTAAAAGTGAAACGCAAACAGGGGCCGTCATTTATCAATGCAAGACACCGGGGAAACTGAAAGAACATAACCGGCCTTTTTCTAACATCGGAATATATCACGCGGCCATTACGGGTTCAAGCATCGCGGCCTTGAATTCATGGTCTTCGGCGAATATCATCGCTCACTGAGCTACAGTTGATGCGAAAGGAAAAAACTTGAAAGAGGATATAAACGGCGACACGACACCGGTCAGGCAGGGCGAAGAACTCGATATGG
>JAKEHD010000134.1 GCA_022615215.1 Blastocatellia bacterium | reverse complement strand
TCGATGGGCGGATACGGCACGTGGGCGATTGCAAGGGACCATCCCGGAAAATTCGCCGCCTACGCGCCCGTATGCGGCGGAGTCCGCCCTCCCCCTCGATTGAACCTCGACGATCCGAGGGTGAGCAACTCGGCCGATCCTTATATGGACGTGGCGAAAAAGATCGGCAAGGCACAGGTCTGGGTCTTTCACGGAGGGGCCGACCCTGTTGTGCCCGTCTCCGAATCTCAAAAGATGGTCGAAGCCTTGAAATCGTCGGGCGGAAATGTCCGCTACAACGAGTATGAAGGCGTTGGTCACAATTCATGGGACACGGCTTACGGGGAAGCTGAGTTCTTCTCATGGCTGCTCAGTCAAAAACTCGACTCGCCCGCAAAGACCGCGCGTCGGCGATGAACGGTGAACCGAATAGTCAATGGGGTTGTATTCAAACTATATATTCCCGCGCCTGCTCGACCGGTCTTTAGGAACCGAAGAGGTAGGCGAGCAACGCAGTCGCGCCCTCGCGCCTGTAAGAGGCGAGGCGCTCGAAATAGGATTCGGCACAGGTCTCAACCTGCCTTACTATCCACAGGAGGTCACGCGATTGACGGCTATCGATTCCGAGCAGATGCTTGCAGACCGGGTGGCGAAGAGAATTGACGAAGCTCGCATGCCGGTCGAGCAGTTCCATCTCGATGCAAGCCACAGGATGCCCTTCGAAGATCAAAGATTCGATTCCGTAGTTTCGACGTTTACGCTATGCTCCATCGCAGATCTCCCGTCCGCCCTCGCCGAGATAAGGCGTGTGCTCAAGCCGGAAGGCCGTTTCATCTTTCTCGAACATGGGAGAAGCGACGACGCGCGCGTGGCAAGGCGTCAGGATTTCTTCAATCCGATTCAACGAATCGTGGGCCGGGGATGCAATATGAATCGCGCGATTGACCGGCTCATCGAAGAAGCGGGATTTGAGATTGAAACTCTCGCCCGCTTCCTGATGCCCGGCTCGCCCCGCATACTGGGCGAGATGTACAGAGGCGCGGCTAAAATCTGTGACAGATAAAGAACGGTCATTCAGCGCATTTGCGGACGTGAACTTCGCGGCTCTGCGCCCGATATGCTAATGTAGAAATCAGGAGGAGTGAATATGGCAAACGATGTTTTCAAAGGAATCACCATAGTCGGCACGTCGAATGAAAGCTTCAGCCATGCTATAGAGTTGGCTATCGAGCGCGCGAAGCAGACGGTTCGAGAGTTGAGATGGTTCGAGATACGCGACCAGAGGGGCGCTGTCAGGGACGGACAAATAGAATACCAGGTGACGCTCGAAGTCTTCTTCAAGCTGGTCGCCGATACGCCCGCCGAAGAATAAACATTCGAACGTCCGGCTGAAATCGGAGTCGAGCGAGAGCGTTTACATGAATATGCTGTATGGAGTTTCGGCCGATGATGCGCCCTGCCGCTCGATGAAAGCGATTATAACTGGTCCCTGACTATCAGCCAGGAGCCGCAATCGCAGCGGTATATGCCGAGTTCGGGTATGATTTTTCGCTGACGGCAGCCGGGGCAGTGAAACGAATAAACATATCGCCCATGCGCGTCATTCCAGAAGTGGTCCTCTACAAGGACATCCACCCCTATTATCCGCTTCCCCATAGGCCGCATTATAGCACGGCGTTCTTAAATGGCCGGTAATATATCTCAAGCTGTAGATGTTCAGAACAGGAATGGGATTTCACCACAGAGGCACGGAGACACGGAAAAACTCTCTGTGTCTGCGGTGTCTCTGTGGTGAGTTTTTTTGCTTATCGAGCACATACCTCCATTTCGGATCGCACCCTCACGGAATTTTCGAAAAGCTTGCGTCCTTTTTTCGTCTTCTCCGTCTGTTATTGAATGAGGGATAATATAACCGTTTTGGAAAGGAACTCTGGAAATGCTGAACACGACTGATCGCTATCATCGGGCAGCGCGGCCAGTTCGCCTGCTCGCACTTGCCCTCGCCTGCGCATCGCTGCTCGCAGGCCCCTTCGCCAAAAAATCACCGGCTCAAGACCCTTTCACGGTCGCGCCTCAAGCATACAAGCTACGGTTTGAAAACGACCGGGTCAGGGTCGTCCGCGTACATTACGCGCCCCGCGAAAAGCTGCCGGTTCACAATCACCCAGACAAAGCCACCATCTTCGTTTATCTAAACGACAGCGGCCCGGTTCGCTTCAGACACAAGGAAGGCTTTTCGGGCAGCTTCCCTGCCACAAGGCCCCCCACGAAAGCGCGGGCTTATCGGCTTGCAGGCATTCAACCGGAAAATCACGAGGTGGAAAACCTCTCGGATCTTCCGAGCGATTTTCTTCAGATCATTCTCAAGACGGAGATGGTCGAAGCATCGAAGTTCCGGGGCCGTTTCTTTCCCGAAGACCGCGAACCTGATAGCAACTATCGAAAAGTAGAGTTTGAAAACGGACAGGTCCGCATAACGCGAATCGTCTGCGCTGCGCGAGCAAAATGCGACCCCCTGGAGCTTTCAACCTATCCGGCCCTCACGGTCGCCCTCTCGCCTGTGGACTTGAAAGCCGAGGGAAAATCCGGCGCATCCCCTTTGAAACTCTCTCTCGGCGAGACGCGATGGTTCGAACCCGGTCAGTGGAAGGCTTATCGAAATGCGGGCAAGGCGGAGGCCGAGTTTATGATTATAGAATTCATAAGCAAGCCCGCCGCGCAGGTCGTCGATTCTAAAAAGTGATAAGATGGGATTGACTGAAAGGCAAAGGGAGCCGCTTCGCCCGTATCACAGCCGGAGGACGCAAATCATGAGCGAGAGAACGCTCGATATATGGGAAACTTTCAATCAGCCGTTGCGCGCATACATATACAAGCGTGTCACAAACCCCGAAGATGCGGATGACATACTGCAAGAGGTCTTCTTCCGCGTTCACAAGCGCATAGACACCCTGCGCGATGAGGAGCGATTACCGGCCTGGATTTACCGAATAACGAAGAACGCTCTCATCGATCATTACCGGACCAGGCGGCATTTCGCAGGCATACCTGAAACCTTCGACCTCGAAGAGAGTCCGGTCGAAATCGATGTGGAGGCGAAGTTGGCCGAGAAGATGCCGATCATGGTGATGGGGTGCCTGCCGGAAAAGTACGGGCAGGCATTGTTGCTCGCCGACCTCGAAGGCATGACGCAAAGGGAGTTGGCCGAACAGTTGGGGCTTTCACTGAGCGGAGCGAAGTCCCGCGTTCAACGCGCTCGTCGATTGCTTCGCGATGCATTGATGAAATGCTGTCAATTCGAATTCGACAGGCGGGGCCGCGTGATCGCTTATGCGCGGCGCTCCTGTCTCCCCTGCACTCCGGGTGAAGAGGCTCTTTACAAACTCGATCATTGCTCACAAGCAAGATGCGATTGAGCAAATGCCCGAAAATCACTATGCATATTCATTCGAATCGCTCTGCACTCCTTTGCAACGGACGACGGACAAATCTTTGCATTTAGCGCCCGGCATGGGAAAATGTCTCACTGGCGTCACGGTCCTCAGGCGAAATCGCACGCCGAGGTCCGGCATCAGTGGAACGATGGCTGATAATTACACCGAGAGAGGATATCAGTAAATGAGAGTGAGACCTGAGAGTGCTTTTATAATCCGCGCCTTTCACATATCGCTCGCTTTAGCGTTCGCATTAAACCTATGGGCGCTGATAGCCTGCGCGCAGTCGGGGCAAAACTCTGCCGCGCCGCAATCACAGGGCGGTCAGAAACCTGCGCTGAGACATTACGAAGTCACGCCCGCGAGCCTTCCGCCGCCGGGCGCGACTGAAAGCGCCATGAACTTCCCCAGAGTCGTCCCTAAGCCTGAAGGCGCTATGCTCGCGCTCCCGCCCGGCTTTGAAATAAACACGTTTGCCGAAGGCGATTTCAAAAGGCCCCGATGGCTTGCGCTCGCGCCTAACGGCGATGTGTTTCTTTCGGACGACCGCGCAGGCAGCATATTCGTGCTGCGCGATTCCGACGGCGATGGTCTCTCCGATCAGAGATTCACCTTTGCGAGCGGGTTGATGCAGCCCTTCGGCATGGCCTTCTGGCGCGATTACCTTTATGTCGGCAACACCAATGCAGTGGTCCGCTTCAAGTACAAACCGGGACAGACCGCTGCCGAAGGCGAGCCTGAAAAGATCGCCGACCTTCCGGGCAAAGGCTATCGCGAGCACTGGACACGCAATGTCATATTCAGCCCCGACGGCTCGAAGATGTATGTGAGCGTGGGGTCGGAATCGAACGTCAACGTCGAAAGCGATCCGATGCGGGCCGCCATCTCTCAATACAACCCCGATGGCACGGGGCATAAAATCTATGCCTCCGGCACACGCAATTCCATTGGGCTTGCGTTCAATCCTCAAACCCGCGCGCTGTGGGCGGCCGTACAGGAACGCGACGGATTGGGCGACGATCTCGTGCCCGATTACGTGACCTCCATCAAAGAGGGCGGCTTCTACGGTTGGCCTTATTCATACATAGGCCGGAACGAAGACCCGCGACGCAAGGGCGAAAAACCCGACCTCGTGAAGAAAGCCATCATACCGGACGTTTTGATACAGGCGCATTCGGCCGTGCTCGGGCTTGTGTTTTACGAAGGCAATATGTTTCCGGCCGAGTATAAAGGCGATGCGTTCGTCGCTCTGCATGGCTCGTGGAATCGCTCCAGGCGCACGGGGTACAGCATAATCCGCATCCGATTCAAAAACGGCCGACCCGTCGGAGGCTACGATGACTTCATAACCGGATGGGCGCCCGACGAGAGCAGCCGCGAAGTGTGGGGCCGACCCGTCGGACTTCTGGTGTTGAAAGACGGCTCTATGCTCATCGCAGACGACGGGGCCAAAAAGATATGGCGAGTCACTTATAAAAAGAGGTAACGCAATGATCGAGCGAAAAGGCAGCCTGCGGCTATGCGGCGTGCTCGTTTTCACGCTTGCGCTCTGCTTTCCAGTATCGGCTTTCAATCAAGCAATCCCAAAAAACTTCCGCGTAGAGGGAAAGATCACTGACCAGGCGGGCGCGCCCGTTGTCGGCGCGGAGGTGGCACTCAGCAGTGGGAGTTTCTCTGCCAATAAAATTACGGATGACGAGGGCCGGTTCCTTTTTGAACCGGTTCCTTCCGACGGCGGCACCCTCACTGTGAAGGCGCAGGGATTTGCCGCCGCAGAGAGAAGATGGAGCATTCGTGAGCAGAACGGTGTTCAACTGACCGTAGTGCTCGCGCCCGCGCCGCTCTCTGAGCAGATGACCGTCACGGCGGCGCGCGCCGAGACTCGCGTGAGCGATACGGCCGCAAGCATAGCCGTGCTTACGACGGAAGACCTCTCGGCCACTGCCGCTTTGACCCTGGACGACGCGCTTCGCCAGGTGCCGGGCTTCAGCCTGTTCCGACGTTCAGGGAGCCGGACTGCGAACCCGACGATTCAGGGCGTATCGCTCAGGGGGGTGGGCGCAAGCGGCGCGAGCCGCGCAGTCGTGCTCAATGATTCGGTCCCGCTCAACGACCCTTTCGGCGGCTGGGTCTATTGGAACCGCACGCCGCGCGAATCGATCAATCGAGTCGAACTGGTTCGCGGCGGCGCATCACATCTCTACGGGACGGACGGACTTGGCGGCGTCATCAACTTCATTCCGCGCTCCCTGCGCGACCATACGCTTTCGCTCGAAACCTCTTACGGCAATCAGCAGACGCCTAATGCTTCGCTCTTCGTCGGCGGACGATTCAATCAATGGGGCCTGAGCCTTGCGGCTGAAGCTTCTCATACAGACGGCTACCGTATAGTCGACGAGCGCGAACGAGGTCTCGTCGATACGCCCGCCGGGGTCGAGTACACGGTTTTGGAATTGACTCTCGACCGGATGATTTCAGACCGGGGAAGGATATTCGCGCGCGGCTCCGTCTTCGGCGAATCGCGCGAGAACGGCACCCCTCTACAGACGAATCGCACGCACATTCGCCAGCTCTCCGTTGGAAGCGATTGGCAATCTGAAGCTCTCGGTTCATTCGTGCTGCGCTTCTACGGAGGCGCGCAGGTCTTCGATCAGGACTTTACGGCCGTCGCCGCAGACCGCAACAGCGAAAACCTCACGCGCAGCCAGAGGGTGCCCGCGCAGCAAACGGGGCTGGTAGCTCAGTGGTCGCGCTCTGCGGGCACTCTTCAGACCCTTGTTGCAGGCATAGACGCTCGTCAGGTGCGCGGCGCAAGCGACGAACTTGGATTCTTCGGCGGGCGTGCGACTTCGGCTGTCGGCTCAGGCGGGCGCGAAAGCATTCTTGGAGTGTTCGGCCAGGATATACTTCGCATTCATCCGCGATGGTTCGTGACCGTTGGCGCGCGTGTAGACCGATGGCGCAATTACGATGCGCTCTCGACGAGTCTGGCTCTAGCTCAACCGGGCGCAGTCACCGTGCGGCAGTTCGACGATAGAACCGAGACGGCCTTCAGTCCGCGTTTATCCGTGCTACATAAATTGACGGAGAATGTTTCGCTCACGGCGTCGGGCTATCGCGCGTTTCGAGCGCCGACGCTGAATGAATTGTACAGGGCCTTTCGCGTCGGGAACATTGTGACGACAGCGAACGAAGACCTGCGCGCCGAACGGCTCACGGGAGGCGAAGGGGGCGCAAGTATTTCTGCATTGAATCAAAAGCTGAACGTGCGCGGCGCGTTTTTCTGGAGCGAGGTCACACGCGCCGTAGCCAATGTGACCTTATCGGTGACGCCCGATTTGATAACGCGCCAGCGACAGAACCTCGGACGCACGCGCTCGCGCGGAGTGGAACTTGAAGCCGAAGCGCGCATAACAGGCACGATGACGCTTTCGGGCGGCTATCTGTTTGCCGACGCTACGGTGCTGGAGTTTCCTGCAAATACGGCGCTCGAAGGCTTGCTCATACCGCAGGTTCCCCGCCATCAGTTCACCTTTCAGGCGCGCTATGCAGATCCTCGCGTGATGACCTTGGGCTTTCAGGGCCGAGCAATAGGCGCTCAGTTTGACGACGATCAGAACAGGTTGCAACTCGACCGCTTCTTCACGCTCGATGCGTTGGTCTCCCGCTCGGTCGCGCGCGGTGTCGAAGTGTTCGCAGCCGTAGAGAACATCTTCGACCGGCGTTACACGGTCGGGCGCACTCCTGTAAGGACCATTGGCCCTCCGACGCTTGCGCGATTCGGCATAAAACTGCGCATGGGTTCGAGGTGAACGAACCAAGAAAGATTCGCTCCCGCCTGTAAATAGAGGCATGCACTTCAGTTACGATTCCATCATAGGCACTCGACAAAGATAAGCTGTTCCATTTTAATCCGACATTTTATCATCAATTATCATTTTTTGCTTGACAATGTCAGATTATAGATTTATCCTGTCTCTGTTTTAAGGAGTAAACAATATGCCAGACGGAGATAAATTTGAAAGAATTTTACGTGGCAAAGGGTGGAAAAAGGCTTATCGCCAAGTCTGCAGTGATGCACCTTTCAATATGCTGATGGATACTTTAATAAGTGCCGTCGCAGCCGCCCTGCGTGGACCTCTTGCAAACAGTTCGCTACCAAAGATCCGCGATGCTATTTATCAAGCTCTCAAGGAGAAAGCCCGAACAGAAAAGTTGAATTTCGACAGCCAGCCATTGGCCGATCCCTACCGAATGCTGACAGACTTACTCAGTGACATCGCACGCGAAGACGATAACTCGGTCTCGACACAACTGGCTGCCAGGGCTGGCCGGAGTGTCTACATTGAGTTTGAGGATATCTGTGACTCGGTGACGATCAAACAGGTCCAGGATCACCTTACCGAGGTGTTTGGCAAGAATGTCATTAGTCACCAGTGGCTCGCTCGGGTACGAGATGGGATCGTTCTAAATAACAACCGCACGCCTGATGAACAGATGGACTGGGAAGAAAATCTATTCAAGCGGCTTTCCGAGCCTATGAGGAAGATGATCAGTCAGATGTTTCGGACTGATCAGAAGGTCACTGTGCGCGCGCCCCGGCGTAAGACCCCACAACGGAAAATGACTATCGAAGAACTGCATAAGGGTATTGCAGTAATGGAGATTTAATATGTTTAACCTATTTGCGCCACCCCGTCCGCTCAAATACTCCTGCGATTTTACTGCCATAGGCACGCTACGGCGGAGAAATTCGCATATGCCTAGTAACGGGGATAAAGAGCCGACGTTTGCTACTGAGTTTTACATCAACGACGAGACGATCAGCGATTCGTTCGGCCGAGCCATTGATCCGCTTTATGCTGACTGGATTGATGTTGCGCTTGCAACCTATATGGCTGACCGGATGTCGCCGCGACGAGACCTTAAAAGCCCCGATCACTGTTTCCAGTGGGCGCGTCGTATGAGTCTAAAGATTCCGATAAGACTCCCCGAGGTATGGGCACGGCCCGAGGTTAGCGACGCACTCCGCAAAGCATTAAGCTTTTTCACCGATGATGATTGGCATATTGAGTTCGTTACACGGCACAGTCGAGGAAGGCTTGCAGAGAACCGATTGTTTCTCTTCCCCGCCTCGATTGCATCACCTCTGCGCGTTGCACTCTTAAGCGGCGGGCTTGACTCCTTTGCCGGAGCGTCCCAGGCTGTGGCGGACTTCTCCGACCACTCCTTCGTTTTTGTATCGGGTGTCACAAACTCGCGGCAGAGGTCGGCCCAGCAAGAACAGATGCGAGCGCTCAGGCGTCTATCGCGCCTTGAACTATGCCACATCGCCATACCTTTCGGTATTAGCCGATACATGCGATCCAGGGGTCAAGGCGAGGAACCGTCACAACGCACGCGAGGCTTCCTCTTTCTAACCTTCGGCGCTGTCACGGCGCTTACTGCCGGAGTTTCCGAACTTTACGTCCATGAAAACGGGGTCGGCGCGATCAATCTACCTTACAACGCGACGCAGATCGGCACCTCGAACTCAAGAGGCGTGCATCCGTTCGCATTGCTACGAATGAGCGAATTGGCACAAGCACTGACTGGTAGCCCCTTTTTCTTCCATAATCCTTTCCTCTATGAGACCAAGGGGCAAATGTGCCAGCATCCTGCGATGCGCCAATTGACAAACTACATTCGCTTGACTTTTTCCTGTGACGGCTTCCCTATACAGGCTAGAGGGAAGCCCCAGTGCGGCTTTTGCACCTCGTGTCTGCTTCGCCGAGTGTCGCTAGAGGCCGCTGGCCTCTCTGCCCATGACCCTTCGGATCACTATGTCTGTGATCTGTCAAATCCGGCGATTAAGGCAAGCGAAAAACAGTTGCAACATTTGAACGCTATGGAGTGGCAGTTCCGTAAAATCAGCAGGAGGCTTCGCTCGTCTGATCCGTGGCGCAATTTAGTCACCGAATTTACCGACTTACAAAGTATTGCGTTGGAAATGGGTACACGTATCTCTGGAGGTGAAGAGGAGGTACAGCGTTTGCTTCTGCAAATGTACACCCGATATGCGGACGAATGGGATAAATTTTCCGCGCGAGGGCGGTTAGGAAACCGGGCGCGAGTAGCGTGAGAGATGGGCCTTTATTAACTCTTCCCAGGAGCGGTGACAATGGAAAAACATATACTTGACCAGATAGACCCAAAAGTTCTAGGCACCCGCCTACAGGAAGCTCGCAAGGCTCGTGGATTGACGCAGCAAGCAATCGCAGATGAGATGGAGATGGCACGAACCACGTTGGTCGCAATCGAGAAAGGCGAGCGTCGCCTCACTCCACAAGAGATTATTAAGTTAGCGGCGCTCTACGGGCGTTCTGTATCAGAGTTCGTCAGCCGGGAGGTCGTGACCGCGAGCTTCGTCCCACAGTTCCGCGCCGGATGGAAGGAAGATTTTGAACGAGACGAAGGAATAGAAAAGGCAGGCGACAAACTGCAACGGCTCGCCGAAGACTACGCTGAGTTAGAGAGGATGTGCGGGTTGCCGATGGTCAAAGCCTACCCGCCAACCTACGAAACTTCCGTGTCAGTGCCTGAGCAAGCTGCCGAAGAGATCGCCGCCACCGAAAGAAACCGGTTAGGAATCGGTGACGGGCCTATCTCTAATCTGAGAGATAGGCTTGAGACAGACGTGGGGCTGCGCATCTTTTATTTCGGAATGCCAGCGAAGGTCTCCGGTGTCTTCGCCTACAATGACGTGCTAGGCGGGTGTATAGGAATCAATTCGAATCACCCACGCGACAGGCGCAACTGGTCGTTGGCTCATGAGTACGGCCATTTCCTCACCAATCGTTACCAAGCCGAGATTACTTTCCTGAGCGGGAAAAAGAGTCAATCCTCCTGGGAACGGTTCGCTGACACCTTCGCTGAGAATTTTTTAATGCCAGCGAGCGGGCTTAACCGGCGGTTTACAGAGTTACACCGATCAAACCCGAGCGGCCAGATCACTCTGGCACAACTCTGCACACTTGCCGACCTCTATCAAGTATCGGTGCAGGCATTAATAATCCGATTGGAAAAGCTCCGGCGATTGCCTGCCGGCACTTGGGATCGGCTGGAATCGGAAGGCTTCAAGCCCCGGCGCGCGCAGGAGCTTCTCGGCATCGATGCTAACCCGGAGGAGCAATACCTGCTCCCGCGCCGATACCTGAACCTAGCAGTGATGGCCTACGAAAAGGAGTTGCTCAGCGAAGGCCAACTCGCCCGGTTTCTGCGCTCTGATCGCGTCTCAGCACGCGTGCTCGTGGAAGAACTCAGCCATCGTTTCAATGCGGAAACCGAGGAAGACGGGTACGAGAGCTTCGAACTAGATATGTCGCAGACATTGCCGGGGAGGTGAAAACTGCCAAAGATGTCTCCACAAGTGCAAATACTTGATGCCTGCGTCCTCATCAATCTCCTGGCAAGTGGCGAGATTGAGGGGATTCTCAGCACGGCTGCGCAGGATTCTTTGATATGTTCTGCGGTCGAGGGCGAGAGCATTTACCTGCGTACTGGCGATCCAAAGGCACCGCTCGAACCCATTGATCTTAGCAGTTTGATTGACTCCGGATTGCTTATGGTATGTCACATAGAAGGGGATGATGAAGCGGAGCTTTACGTCGATTATGCGAGTGCTCTTGACGATGGCGAAGCTATGTCACTTGCTATCGCTCTATCACGTGAATTCGCCCTGGCGACCGATGAACGTAAGGCGCGGCGGCTGTTTTTAGAAGCAGTAGGCGGTCCCGCTCGATTGATCTCAACCTCCGAATTGGTTCGTCGCTGGGCAGAAGATATGGCAGTCCCATCAGAGAGAGTGAAGGCCGCTTTGCTCAATATCGAAAAGCGCGCTCGGTATCAGCCGCCGACAACGGATGTCAACTACCAATGGTGGATAGACTCTTGCCGATGACTGTTAAAAATGCAGCGGGTAACTCAAGGTGAGCTATAAGAAGAGAAACGGCCTTCTTTTGTCTCACCAGGGAAATTGAAAATAGTGATGGCTGATGAAGAACGCAGTCGCGCCCGCGATGATCGTGCCCGACACTGCGAGCGAAAGCCAGGGCCGCGCGCCCGCGCGCAATGCGGATATTGAAATCACGCTCACGACGAAACCCCACACGTAGCACACAGGGCTTGCGCCCAAAAGGTCTATCCACCATCCATTGCCCACGTTGTAACATGCGCAATGCGGAACTAGCGGCACGAACGCCATTGCGGTGATCGCGGTTAGAAGCCAGCCTTTTCCGGTGAAAAAGTGAGCGGCGCAAGCGACGGCTATCAGCGGAACCCATAATAATTTTATGAACGTGCAAAACGAGGAACACCCTTCCAGCGAAAGCCCCGTGCAGTCGAGCGATGATGCAAGAAAACCGGGCGGGATGACGGCCAGAAGAATCGCCTGGAAAGTCCTTGTTAAGGAGAGAGGCGGCGTATTTTTGAGCGCGCGAAAGACGTTTGCGCCGCCTGCTGCAAGCGACCCTGCTACCAGCAGCCAGAACGGCGCGGCAAGCAACGCGCTTATCTCTTTGCTGAAATCCACAGCGAAACGTATGAGCAACACGGCGGCCACGATCAAACCCGCCGAAAGCAAAGAGTATTGAAGTTTCCCGGATCGTCCCACTATAATCTCCTCGCCCCTGAAGAAAGAAATCTTTACGTGAAAGAAATCTTTATGTGATTTCCCGGACGGGAGCTTACCCGCGAGAGGTTCCCAGGTCAATCGAATTTATGGTTTCTAATACGAGTCAACCGTCACCAATCTACTGTCAGGAATGCGGGCGGGCAAACAATGCATCGGCCAAACGGTGTATATGGTGCAACCTGCCCTTGCTTGATGGAAGCGATTCGGGCAGTTTCGAGCCGACGCGCGTTGAGATAGATTATATTGGCGGCATAGAGAGACTCGAAGACTCCGCGACGGTCAAGATGGTCATAGATGCATCAGGCATAGAGATAAGCGAAGTCCTGCCGGGAAGCCGCAATATACGAATCCCTGCCGAAGATATAATCGAAGCGCGAGTGCTCGATTCGACTTCGATAGTCGAGGGCGAGCGTGTGCGCCCCACGTGGTGGTGGTTCGCCTTCGGTCCATTCGCGCTCGCCCGCCGGGGAAGGAAGCTTCCCGACACGGTGAAGCACGATTACATACTGACTATCATATACAGGGACGGAACCGGGATGTCGAGCGCCGCCTTTCACCGCGAGGACCGGCTGGGATCGTCCATGGTGAACGGGCTTGCCCGCGTAATAACGGCCCTCGTGCGCCGAACGACCGAGCAATCGAAACTGTGAGTTCGCTCTTTTTTGACTACGAATCCAAACTGCCGAATGCGCCCGATCACACGGAACCGCAGTGCGCCATCCGGCGATCAAGTTGAAATTTCGAGTTTCAATGTGATAGAACTTTTTAGTGCGCTCGGCTCACTTTTACGATCGTTTCAGCCGGGAATGGATTAAGGTGAAACGCAGGCGCGCGCGGCACGTATAAGTCTTGAGCCGCTCGGCGGGGACGGGAGGGAGTTCTCGACGATGCAATCTAAAATTGAAGGAGAAAGTACATGGATAGTAAATCGGCAACCCAGGTTGAAGAGCGACAACAGGAGACTCAACCTGAAACACCGGTATCGAATCCCGACGCCCAGCGCGGCAATGACAAACCCGCTTCCTATTCGATGATGGAACCCAAGATGCGTCGCATCTACGGCGAGTTCTACAGAGAAATTTATTTTTCCGAAGCCAAACACATCGACACCAAAACACAGGAGTTGATCTCTATAGCTGCGTCGCTCGTAGCCAAATGCCAGGGCTGTATCGAAGGCCATATCAAAAAGGCCGTCCAGGCCGGCGCGACCCCGGAAGAGATAAGCGAGACCATTTCGATTGCTGCGGCCATCAATGCCGCCGCCATAATCGATCTGACAGACATCGCCGCCGCCAATCTCGACATCAATAATTTTCCCAGCCAGGGATCCAGGTTCGGGGGTAACAAACAATGAAATCAATCAGACGGTTTTCGTCCGTCACGCTCGCTGTTGCCCTGTCACTCGTGGTCGCCGTTTTCGCAGGCGCTCTCTTGCGCAAAAGCGAGACGGCTTCTGCGCAAGCGCCTGCCGCCGAGCAACCTTCGTCGCAGGGCCGCGTCGAATACTCATCCTCGAATTCGCCTTCGCTGGGGCGCGAGTTGAAATTCGCGGTTCAACTGCCTCCCTCTTACGACAAGGATGCCAAACGGCGATATCCTGTGCTTTACTTCCTGCACGGGATGAACGGCAGCGAACGCGAGTTCGAACGCCGGGGCGTCGCGGCAGCCGTCGACCGGCTGCGTGAGGAAGGGAAGATCGGAGAGTTGATAATCGTAGCGCCCGACGGCGGAAACAGCTTCTACCTGAATGCCAAAAACGGCGTGCGCTATGAAGACGCCATAGTCGAAGACCTCATCCCTCACATAGAGAAGACCTATCGCGCGACCGGCACGCCCGCCGCCCGCGCCATTCAAGGCATCTCGATGGGCGGGTTCGGCGCTCTGATGATAGCGTTGAAACACCCGGAGATGTTCTCTTCGGTCACTACTCACAGCGCGGCCCTCTTCGTGGAGTTGCCCGATACGTCGGGCAGCGACCGCCGCGCGCAGTTTTTCAGTCGCATGATAGGAAACCTGTTCGGCTCGCCGCCGGACGAAGAATTCTTCCGGGCGAACAATCCTATACATCTCGCAGAGACCAATGCCGCAGCGATCAAAAAATCCCGCCTGAAAATTTACTTCGACGTGGGCGACAAGGACCGCTACGGCTTTCAGGCAAGCAATCAGGTCATGGACGAGCGATTGAAGAAAGCAGGCATCCAGCACAAGTTCAATCTCTTTCCCGGCGATCACGGGTGGGAGTACATGATCTCGGTCGCCGACCACTCTTACGGGTTTTTGTGGGAGACCTTCAAAGCCAATGGCAAACCGTGACCGGGAGGGTAGCGGCGAACGCGGCTGAGGCGAAAGAATTTTTTTGCCGTCTTGGGGGGCTGAGGGTTGACTCTTCGGCCCCTTTTATATTGAACCCAATCGCCGCAGTGTCGGCTTCAGAAAGAGAGACGGCCCGTGTCAGACTCCATTGCAGATAATCCGCGCAGCCGGTTCGCCGATATGGTCTCGCGCGAGGATGAGATTATAGACCTTGCCGAAGCGGCTCTGTTGATCGCCGCCGAAGAGTACGCGGGATTGGATGTGGGACTCTACCTCGAAAAGCTAGACCGGCTGGGAGACCTTGCGCGCGAACGCGCAGAGGGCGCGCGCAATGCGAGCGATATGATCGCGGCCCTCAACGCCACTCTCTTCGACGAGCTTGGATTTTGCGGCAACCGCGAAAACTACTACGACCCCCGCAACAGCTTTCTCAATGAAGTGCTGGACCACCGGACGGGCATACCGATCACTCTCACAGTCGTCTACATGGAGACGGCCAGGCGAATAGGGTTTTCAGTTCAGGGAGTCGGGATGCCGGGCCACTTCATCGCAAAGCACGCCTCAGACGAGGGCGATATTTTCATAGACCCGTTCAACGACGGGCGACTGCTCGGCGAAGCGGGTTGCGCAGAACTCCTTGCGGAGATGAGCGGCGGAAGGCTTGGGCTTCAGCCCTCGCACCTTCTGGCCGTCACCAATAAACAGATACTCACACGGATGCTCTCGAACCTGCTTGGCATATATGCAAACAGCACAGACCATGCTCGGTCGCTCGCCGCGATAGAACGCATACTGCTCATCAACCCCGATTCGCCGCCCCACGTCAGAGACCGGGGGCTATTGCTTGCCGCGCTCGGCAAGACGGCTGCTGCGCTTGCCGAACTCAAGCGTTATCTTACGCTCGCGCCCGAAGCCCGCGATGCCGCCGTGATAAAAGAGCAGATCAAATCGATTCAACAAACCCTTGCCAGATTGAATTGAGGAGCGAAGCGCGGCTGCGCCGCAAGGCAAAAGGCAAAAGGTAAAAGGCAAAAGTAAACACTTTCAGCATGTTTCGCCTGGAGCGGTGTCAGGATGCCTCAAGCGATTCTCCCTCTTCGGGCCGGACGAAGATCATCATTGCGCCTACGGGGTGATTTCGCGCGTCGCGCAGGAGTGAGAACCGAGACAGAAACACCTCGATCTCCCCGTCCTTGCAGTGTACGGGAGCATCGAATCCCTCGCCATCGAGCTTCGAGATGCCCGTGCTCATTACTTGATTAAAACCTGCCCAGTGTTGCTCACGGTAGGGTTCAGGAACTATTAGGTCGAGCGACCGGCCTATGGCCTCTTCCTGAGTGTACCCGAAGAGAGCCTGAGCGCCGGGACTCCAGAGATGAATGTTGCCTTTTTTATCTGCGACGACGATTGCATGTTCTTCCACGATTCCCCCATTTCCTGGGCCTGCTTAGACTGATGCAGGGCCAAGCTGTTGTATTGATCGAGTTGTTACTTCCTCAAAGAAACTGCGTCTCTGCTTGCCTATGTACCTTTCGTCTCAACAGAACTCGATCTCGACCCGGCCTTTATTATAATCACAGGAGCAAGCGCAGCCACAACCGGCGAGAATCCCAATAACAGAATGCCCGCTATGAAATCCAGATTCGCCTGCCAGAAGTATCGCGAGAATGCGTTTCACGGGATAGTGATTCAGGTAGAATGCAATTCCCGTGAGTATATACTGCGCGCGGGATGAAATGAAAGTTTTGAGCCAAGATACCATCGGCTTTCGCCCGCTGTGAGTCTCAGTTTTCGCCTAACTTTTCAATCCATGCCGCGCAGAGTATACGACGATGCAGAGGATGATAAATTTTATAAGCGAGCGCCAGGCAAAATGGAGTCGCGCCGGACGATCCCAAATGGAGAGTAAGAATGCTCTGATAAAAAGAAGCGTCGATATCATAACCAACCCTGATCGGGATCAATTCAAACAGTCAGCCAACATAGAGAACCGTGAGCCTGACGGCCTGGTTAAAAGGGCTGCGCCTGTAGTGTTGGGGACGAGTGAAGAACTCCCGTTGGCGCTGCCTGGGAGTAATCAGGCCCCTGGTTTCCTCTGCTTTGGGCCTTACGCTACTTCCTGCATGGGCCGAACGCGAGGGCCGGGAAGTGTGCGTCCCTCAGCTTTAAAATGATGAATTACATCCTCAACAACTTCACATAATTCACCGTACAGTCTTACCGGATCATCTCCATGAATTCCGGTGATCAAGTCAGGGCATTTCCCAATATAAGTTTGGTCTTCTTCGCTCCATTCGATCCATTTATGATACTGATCGCTCTCTTTCATCGTTTCACCTTCTCTATCGCTTGTTTCACTTGCTTTTCCTGATAAGGTTTGGCATCCTCACCGTCCTTTCCGCTGAGAGTCACAGCACCAGCATATTTGGCATGCGTAAACTTATGATGTGACCCTTTACCACCACTTGGAATTTCATAAAATCCGGCTTTCTTTAGATCTTGGATAAGCTCTCTTATTTTTCTTGCCATTCCTACCGATATTTCCTTCGCGGGCTTCTGCACCTGACAAGAAACAGCCCTTTTCATCCTCCCGCCTTCCCCATTCACTTTCGCTTGTTCTTTTGCAGGTCGCCAAGCATCTGTTCGGCCAGGGAGTTTTGAAATTCGAGGTTGAGGCTGTTTTTCTTGATCGCCTGTTTCAACTCCTCGACGGCCTGATCGCGTTCCTTGCTCTTTTTGGATTTCGACAGGACGATCCCCATATTCAAATGAGGCAATCCGCTCGACGGGTCGAGTTGCTTCGCTCGCTCGATATCTTTTATAGCGTCTTTGACCGCGTTCTTGTCCTTCAACATCGAACGCGCAATTCCCCTCCCCGCGTAGGCCGCCGAGAAATTCGCGTCAATCTCTATGGCTTTGCTATTGGCCTCGACCGATTCCTTGTACTTGCCCTGCCCGTAGAGGGCGGACGCGAGTCCCGTATGAGAAAACGGCCATCGGGGTTCGAGTTGAACGACGGTCCTGAAGACCGTCTCCGCCCCGGCGAAATCATTCGAATTGAGCAGCGCCACTCCCAATTGATATTGCGCGGGAGCGAAGAACTGATCGAAGTTCAATGCGTTCTCAAGCTCTTGCCGCGCGGCTGTCAGGTCGCCCTTGGAGTTCGTGCCCTCCTGTTCCCCGCCGGGTTGCGCACCTGCGATCATCCAATCGCGCAATGCCTGCACTCCGCGCAGGTATGAGAGCTTGGCTTGCAATCTTCTGTCGTCGCTCTTTAAAGTGACGGCCTTCGCCGCTCTACCCAAGGCAAAGGCGATCTCGTTTCGCTCGACCGACCGCCAGTAAAGAATCGTCTTTTCTATGGCAGGCTCGACGGGTTCGGTCAAAGTCGGCATCAGCACGCCGCGCATGCGCTCGACTTCGGGGCGGTCAGGGTACTCTGAGGCCACGCGCGTCAGGAGTTCGAATGCATTAGGGCTTTCCGGCCCGGCGATCTTTCCGGCCGTCAAAAGAGAATTGAACTCTTCGATTATCGAATCGAGGCTGGCTTCGAGTTTGAAGACGAGGGTCGGCGATTCCTCCCCTGCGCGAAAGCTTCGGGCCTTATGCTTGAAGCCGTCTTTTCGGACCTCTACCAGATAGCTGGCTATGGGCACCTTTTCGAACTGGGCCTTCCCTTCAGAGTCCGTCACCCCGCGCGCATCTCCATTGATGTAAACCGTGCATTCGGGCGGGTCGGTCAGAATCGTAAGTATGACGGTCGGCGCGGGCGGCTCGACCTTGACGGGCGGTCGCTTCACGGGCCTTCTGTTTCTGGGTTCCCTTGTCTCTTTAGGCCGTCCCGTAGGGTCTTGCCCTAAGCCGTTCGAGATAAAGATTCCGGCCATCGCAAAAACCGCGGCCGCAATGACAGTGCTCATTTTGAAAAGCGATCTATTGAAAACCATAACGCCACCTCTGCCCGACATTATACCCCACACGGCAACAGCTACCAATAATTTCAGCGGATTTCATCAGGCGCGGAACGATGCAGGTGCAGTTGAGTGCGGTTCCTTAAAGCCGGTCTATTTTCCTAAAATCGACCGGTTTAAGGAAACCGCACTCAACCTCAGCGATCTCTAAAAACGGAGAGCATATCAAGCTTATCAGCTTATCAGGTGATTAGAATCGCCAATCCCGCAAATCTCCCGATTCGAAAGGATTTCAATCCGCCCTTTCAGAATCTTTCCTAGCTGGGCCTTCGGGCCACCCTGTAGAGCCAGGCGACGAAGAAGGCTACGGCCGCCAGTCCCAGAATGGTGGCTGCGGTGTCAAAGCCTTCAGGGGCCAGTTTCATTACATCAGTGCTTTGCGCTGCGGCGAACGGTATGGCGAGCAATATCCCCACGAGAGCTTCGCCCGTAATAAGCCCCGAAGCAAACAGCAGGCCCCGGCGCTCGGCATTGGCTATCGCTTGCTTGTAGCTTGTGCCCAACTGCTCTTTGCGCGCTCTCAGGTGACGACCGGCAAGGTGCGCTACCAGTCCCCCTATGAAAATCGGGACGGACAACTCTAATGGAAGATATATTCCTACGGCCACTGCCAGCACGGGCGTCCTGAATTCGCTCTTTTTGGCTTTGAGTATCTGATCCAAAACTATGATGGCTACGGCTAAAAGAGCGCCTATGCCTATCATGCCCCATTCGAGGTTGCGCGCAAAAACGCCCTGAGCCACCGATTGCATGAGCGTGGCCTGAGGAGCGGCAAGCATCTCGTTGGGATCCATACCCTCGCGAGGAAAAACCCCGCCAAGCCCGTAAGCCTCGAACAACAATCTCAGCACAGGCGCTATGGCGATGGCCCCGGCCAGCACCCCGACCATCTGCATGATCTGCTGCTTGTAGGGCGTGGCTCCGACCAACTGCCCCGCCTTCAGATCCTGCATGTTGTCTCCCGCTATGGCCGCCGCGCAGCACACGACCGCCCCTATGAAGACGGCCGTAGCGGCGGCAGCGGTCGCCTTGCCCGTGTCTACTGCGAAATCGACCTGCGAGCCGATCAGGGCCAGCAAAAGGAGCGAAGCCGTGAGTATGGTCGCGATAGTCACCCCTGAAATCGGATTATTGGACGAGCCGACCAGACCGGCCATATAGCCTGCAACCGAAGAGAACAAAAAGCCCGCAAACAGGGCGAAGAGCAGGCCGAAGGCTATCGTGGTCCAGTACATGCCGTTCGATATGGACAGGTGGTCCTGATCGATGACCTGATTGAACATGAAGAACAGAGGCAGCGCCATCGCGATAGTACCGATCATCACATAATTGATCGGCGTATCGCGCTCGGTCCGGGGTATGCTTATGACCTCGCCCGAACGGGAAGCGCGCACGGCTTCTATAGATGAGCGCACCCCGTCGCGAATCGGCTTGACCAGAGAAATAAGCGCCCATACTCCCCCGACGACCATGGCCCCTACGCCCATATAACGAATCTTCGTGTTCCAGATTTCCGATGCCGCATCGTAACCGCTCAGGCCCGATGGCGCGCCGTAGAGCGCCGTGTATATAGGGATGCCGAACAACCACGAAATCAATCCGCCCGCGAAGACCAGTATCGCTATGTTGAGTCCCACGATATAGCCGACCGCAAGCAATGCGACTGAAAGATCGCTGCCGAATCCGAATATGGAACCGCCTGCCGTGACCGAGCCGCTCGCCGAACTTGAAAATACTTTGAAACCGGTCTGAAAGAGCTTGAGTATGGCAGCGCCGATGCCCGCAACGGCGATGTTGCGGACCCCCTCGCCCCCTTCGGTCCCGGCTTTCAGGACTTCTCCCGTAGCCACGCCTTCAGGGAATTTCAGGTTGCTCTCGATTATGAGGGCACGGCGCAGAGGGATGGTAAACAAAACACCCAACACGCCTCCGATGGCCGATATGGCCATCACTTCCATATATGGAAAAGTCGTCCAGTAACGAAGCAGTATCAAAGCGGGCAGAGTAAATATAACGCCTGCCGCAAGCGATTCGCCCGCCGATGCCGAGGTCTGAACGATATTATTTTCCAGGATGTTCGACCGCCGGAAAAAACGCAGGACGGCCATAGAGATGACCGCCGCCGGAATCGAAGCCGATACCGTAAGGCCCACCTTCAGTCCCAGGTAAGCGTTTGCGCCGCCGAGTATAGCTGAAAGGATGGCTCCGAGCGCCACAGCCTTGACGGTTATTTCCGGCAACGACTGCGAAGCGGGAATGTAAGGTTCGACTGCGCGCGGAGATGTTTCGGTAGCCACAGGAGCGGCATGCTCCAGGATGTCCGGTTTAGACATGGTTTCCTCCCTGGCAAATATTACGAAGCGATGTCCGAATGTAAGTTATTTTGAATGCCCGTGCGGAGCTATGTCAATCGAAAACGATTGGCAGTTATCAAGCGACCATCAAACAACAAGCCCCGGCGCGGCTGCCCGTAGGCGCTCAACGTCGGGGCTTGCGGTGGGCTGTTGGGATTGGCCCGCGGCCTATCCGCAAAATTCGGAGTGAGCGTAATGTTCCTGCATTCAGCAAAGCTCAGATGAAGGCTTGCGCTCCACCTGAAGGCCGCTCTCTTGCGGCCGGCCACGCTCAGGCCTCAGCCACCTCACCTGGTCTGAAACTTATCATTGCTTGGACCACCTCCTTTCCGGTGTTACCGGCATACTATGCTTTCGCTTCCGCGATGTCAAGAAAAAAAATAAAGGCGTCGGCACAACTAATAGTGACTGCTCACACGCGACACTCCTACATATAGGTGTTACAAGAAATTCGGCTTGCATAGCCGTTCAGGAAAGCGGAAGATTGGCCGAGCGAGTTTCTTCAACATTCGAGGCAGAGCTTATGCCCGATAAGGGAGCGCGAATCTTTGCAACCGCAGATATAGGCCGCGAGGCACTCGACCGCTTGCGCGCTCACGGCTACCGGGTCGAAGTTCACACGGACACCGAGCCGCCTTCGAAATCGCTCATCATCGAGAAGGTGCGCTCAGGCATCGCCGCCCTGATCACCACTCTGCGCGACTCCGTTGACGAAGAGGTTATGGCCGCAGGCGCAGGCACTCTGCGTGTGATTGCGCAATGCGCCGTAGGGGTAGACAACGTAGACCGCGAGGCCGCCAATCGTTACCGCGTGCCTTTTACGAATACGGCCGGAGTGCTCACGGAAGCCACAGCCGAATTCGCGATGTTCATCCTGGGCGCGGTCTCGCGCAAATTGTATCAATCGGAAAAACTCGTGGAAGAGAATCGCTGGGGTTCCTGGCATCCTTACCATCCGTTCCTCGGCGACGAAGTGACGGGCAAGACCGTAGCCGTAATAGGGACGGGGCGCATAGGCAAAGCTTTCGCTCGCAAATGCTTATGTCTCGACATGGATTTGCTCTTGCACAGCGCGCGCTCGCGGGATGAAAAGTTCGTTGGGTTCGCCGACCGTGAAATGCAACTCAGATATGAAGCGGGCTTTTCGCGCAAGCGCCGCACGGCGAGCTACGTCTCTTTCGACGAAGCGATGTCGCGGGCCGATTATGTGAGCCTTCATGTGCCTCTCGTCATGCCGGGCGAATCCGACACGCCGACCTATCATCTCATCAACCGGGAGGCGTTCGAGCTTATGAAACCCACCGCCTATCTGATAAACACATCGCGAGGGCCGGTCATTGATGAAGCGGCGCTCTTCGATGCATTGATACAAGAGCGGATAGCGGGCGCTGCTCTCGATGTTTACGCGAAAGAACCTCTGCCCGCCGACAGCCCCTTGCGAGACGCGAGATTGAAAGACCGCCTCCGCCTCTTTCATCACTTCGCATCAGGCACGCGCGAGACACGCCTCTCTGCCGACCCCGACACAGGCATGGCCGGACGCACGGTTCAAGCTGCGATTGACGTGCTCGAAGGCCATTACGGCGGCAACCCCACCCGCATGCCTTACGTGGTGAACAAGGAAGCGTTCCTTGATGAAGATGAGTGATTATTCGCCCCCCTACACCTCCGCCCCCCTGCTCCTCTGCTCCCCCGCTCCCCTGCTTCCCTGCTTCCTCGCCTCTTTCGCATTTACAGAAAAGAACCTGTTTCGCAAAACCTGTTTGTGTTCTTGATATACTCCGCAGCCGTTTGTCGTGATTGAATATACTGCGCGCGGCAGCAAATGACAGTTTTGAGTAGAGATACCATCGGATGCGCGCCCGCTGATACTCCAGCGTCTTTGCGGCAGCGATGAGCTCCTTCTGCCCCCCGGCCATGGCCGCTTCCGCTCGCGC
>JAKEHD010000742.1 GCA_022615215.1 Blastocatellia bacterium | reverse complement strand
GAAATCTCTGAAGAAAGAAAAAGGGCGGCGCACTCCACATAAGCGTTCCTCTCTGGAAAAATTTTCATTTTGCCCCGCGCGCAGTATATACTTCCGGGTGTAGAGTTAGCAGCGTCGGAGCGGTCAAGCGGAGAGAGAAGCCGTAGGCTGCCGGTTTGCGGTTCGAGCAATGCATGGAGAGCATTATCCCCAAGCCTTGATCTGCCGATGAGGGATGATGAGGTCGCTTGTCCAGGCTTGATTCTTCATCAATCTCAGCCTGATGATTCTCTCACCCGACTTCTTATCAACCTTCATGAAAAACGGGGTAATTAAGATGAGAGGTATACTGTCGGACCTTCGCCACAGCTTTCGTTTATTCAAGAAACAACCCAGAGTTTTGCTGGCAGTCGTTGTTACTCTAGCCCTGGGGATCGGTGCCACCACGGCGGCCTTCAGCATAGTGAATTCAGCTTTGCTGACGCCCCTTCCCTTCCAGGACGCCGATCGTATCGTGACGATCGCACAAACCAACCTGAAAAGCGGTGCCGTTGAATCCAATTTTGCCCCGGCCAATTTTAGAGACATACGAGATGAGAACGATGTTTTCGACTTCATCGCCGCTCATGTTGGAATCACAAAGATTCTGACGGGCACAGACGAACCCGAATCCTTGAACGGTATTTCGGTCTCGGCAGACCTGTTTCGCCTGCTCGGAGTGAATGCGTCATTCGGTCGGACTTTTGACAAGCAACAGGTGCAGCAAGAACCCACCCCCCTCGTCGTCATCTCTCATGACTTATGGAATAGACGATTTAAAGGCGATGCAAGCATCCTCGACAGGTCGATCAATTTAGACGGGCGTGCATATACAGTCGTCGGAGTGATGCCTTCCGGGTTCGACTTTCCACAGGAGGCCGATTTTTGGGTTCCAATCGAGCAGGAATCGAAACAGTTGCTCGCTTTCCGCCATATTTCGGTTTTATCCGTGATCGCCCGCCTGAAACAGGGCGTTACTATTGAAAGCGCCCAGACGCAGATGGACGTCTTGGCCGCGCGGCTTGAAAAAAGCTATCCGGCTACCAACAGCGGCGTCAACTTTCAAGTCATCCCGTTCCGAGATTTCACTGTAAGAAATGCCCGTCCCGCCCTGTTGCTCCTTCTTGCCGCGGCTGCCGTCTTGCTTTTGATCGCCTGCTTCAACGTTGCCAACATTTTTCTTGCGCGGGCGATTGACACCCGTCGGGAGGTCGCTGTCCGCATGGCGCTGGGAGCCACGCGAGCTCATGTGATCAGGCAGTTTCTTTCTTACTCTATTCTGGTCGCTTTGCTGGGCGGCGCACTCGGGGTCTTTCTTGCGACAAATCTAATCGACTCGTTAAGCTGGCTCCTTCCGGCCGAACACCCTTATTCAGGCCGGGTCACACTCGATCTGCGAGTGCTTACCATTGCAACGGTCGTCTCTCTCTTGAGCGGGGTTATCTTCGGTTTGATCGCTGCTCGCCATAGCATTCCCAGGGAGATGACATCTTACCTGAAAGAAGGCCCGGTTGCCTCAAGAGGACGCAGAGATCAGAATCGCCTGTGGGATGTGCTCGTCGTAACTGAGATAGCTTTGTCTCTGCTGTTGTGCATGGGCGCAGGCTTGCTGTTCAACAGTCTCTTTCGACTCATAAGCGTCAATTCCGGATTCGAAACGTCAAAATTATTAATAGTGAGCCTCGCATTGAATCAGCCGAAATACAGCGAAGACCATAGAGTAATTACGTTCTATCGAGAGATTACAGAAAGAATCTCATCAATGCGCGAAATAGAGTCCGCAGCCATTGCCACATCCGTGCCTCTGAGCGGCACTTATGTGCGCCAGCAGATTTCGATCAAAGCCCCCACCCGGAATGCAGAGCCGACGGCTAAATCGCTTTTACAGGTGGTTGGCGGCAATTACTTCGAGACCCTCAAGATCCCGCTACTGGCGGGGCGGTCGTTTACGCCCGCCGATAGAGAGGATGCTGAGAATGTCGCAATAATCAATGAGGCCGCATCCCGGCAATACTTCCAGGGAGAAAACCCCTTGGAAAAAACGATCACATTGGGAAGCCAATCCGGGCTGGATTACAGAATCGTCGGTGTCGTAGGCAACGTGCGGCAACTTGCATTGCAGAAAGAGTCGGAGCCGGAACTGTTTTTACCTTATGAACAGTCCCCATGGACGAAATATAGCCTGATATTGAGAACCAGGGATGACCCGGCTAGTGCATCCGCCAGCGTTCGCTCTCTGATACGGACTATTGATGCCGAGGTGCCGTTGACGAAGGTTATGACTATGGACGAGGTAATAGCCGGGTCGGTTATGGACCGTCGCTTGAGGGCGACAACCTTCAATATCTTCGCCATACTCGGCCTGGCACTCGCGGCGGTCGGGCTGTATGGCTTGCTCTCACATTCGGTCAAGCGGCGTACTCATGAGATAGGAGTACGAATGGCGATTGGGGCTGCGCCTTCAGAGATTTTAAAAATGATAATGAAGCGGGGATTTCTGCTGATCATAATCGGCGTGGTCATAGGCGTGATCCTTTCACTATATGCCAATCGCCTGCTTTCAGGGCTTTTGTATGGAGTATCAGAGTATGACATTCTGACGGTTTCTACCGTATGCGGATTGATTATTGCGACAGGATTGATCGCTTGCTATATCCCCGCACGTCGAGCCACAAAAGTAGATCCTGTGACCGCGCTACGCAATTGATAGAGGCTTCGATCGACCGCTAATGGCCTTTCTTGCGTGCGACTGGTGCAGGGGGATGAGGGTCTCGATGAAGGCCGCGGTAGTCTTAAGACGATTTCGTCAACGACTGCGGTGAAGGATGAAAGTAGTTGTGAAGATGTCGATTCATCCTTCATCCTTCCAGACGCCATTGACCACTGACCACTGTCCTACTCTCCATTCTTCGCGTCCCACGCCATAACATCCGGCCAGTGGTTTTTCTCCAAAAACCCGAGATACTCTTTTTCGCCTTTCAAATAGTATCCGAGAAAGGCGATGCTGTAGGAGTTTATGATCTTGTAAGATGTCTCCATGGGGGTGAATTCGAACTCCTCGCCCGTAGCGCGACGCTTCCCTTTGCCAATCCCGTCGCCGGGTTTTTTGCTTATCTTGAACGTGTCGGTAAACGTATAGTGGCCCCCGTCTTTGAGTTCGAGCAGGAAAGAAGATCCCGTGTGTTTTGCGTGCTGGGAGCGAATGCGCGCGTTGCCTTCCTCTTTGATGGTCGCATCCTCAGTGCCGAGCATTCGCAAACTGGGAACCCGCAGATTCGTATTCGATTCGGGAGCGCCAGCCATGGCGATGACAGCCTTGAAGCGAGGTTCACGGTCTGCCACAGTAACGGAGGTGAATCCGCCGAAAGACATTCCCGCCGCGCACGCCCGATCAGTATCTATGCGCCCGGCGAACCGTTTGTCGCCTCCCTTGTTCCAGCCCATCATCCGGTCGAGCAAAAATATCATGTCGAGGGGACGGTCTTCGGCCGATCTCTTGCGCTCCGATTCCTGATACATAATCGTCTTGCCGTCGATTATGGTAATGCGCGCATTGCCTGTGTGATCGGCCGAGACCACTATGTAACCATGGCTTGCTAGGTAGTCGCACCAGAAAGTGTTCTGGTAGCGGGTGCCTCCGTTGCCATGCGAGAAGACTACCAGCGGGAACCTTCCCTTTCTGACCGTCGCATCGCGAACCGCATCGTTCACATAGAGCTTGTCCACTTCGGCCGAACTCATCTGCAAACCAAATCTGAGCAACTGTTCCAACTGAGGCGTAATGCCGCCCGGTATGAAATCAGTAAACTTGTTTTTCGGTTTGCCCCGCGCATCGTCCGCAGCCGGATACCATATCTCTGTTACAAGCGTGCGCGGCCCTTTGGTGAAGTTGTCCGTGCGGCTCGAATCGACGAAAACAGTCGTCGTCACACCTACGGGGAACGGTCCCATAGAGACCGGGTCCGGCACTTTCGCCGCACGGGTCTTGCCGGTGACAGCGAACGGCATAAACAATGCAGCCAACAAAAGCAACTGTAGAATTACTGCTATAGTTCGAAAACGCATTCTGCTCCTCCTGTGAATAAACAACTATCAGCCATCAGCCATCAGCTATCAGTTGTAACAGCCGACGCTCTTTCTATTTATTCCATGCAACTAAAATCCGGCATCACTCGATGGCGAAAGCAATATGGTTTACCGTTCGACAGCCATAGCCACAGCATTTCCGCCGCCGAGGCAGAGCGCCGCAAGCCCTCTACGCACGTCGCGCCGCTCCATTTCATGAATCAACGTCACAAGCAATCGCGCGCCGCTCGCCCCGATGGGGTGTCCGAGCGCGACCGCCCCTCCGTATGTCGCTTCTCTTGTGAATAAAAAGTCATCAGAGATGATGCCCCTATTTTCTGAAATGCGGTCACGAGTTGCGATAAGGTGGCCGCAACAGAGGTTAATGACCGAATTCGGCGGGCGCAGGCAACAGTGCCGAAAGAAATCAGGTGAATTTTGCTGCCCGTGCTCCCCCGGTAATGATCTATATGTGACGCGCTGTTTCTACAGTCCGTCTACTAATCCAGGTGAAACGGAGCCTGAGACCTTTTTGCCAGACATATTCGATTTGGTCGTTACTTCGTGAAGCTTTTCAATTATCCTGTTCGCGATAATATGAGCCATCTCGACATTAGTAGCTGGGACACCGGCAACATTCTTTCGCCCTCCGCCTCCCAGTTGGTTACACAAAAGTCCGAGGTGTATTTCCGGCTCAGGTCTCCAGGGATTAGCTCCGACACTTACCGTAAATGAGTGATCTGATCTATAAATGCCAACGACATACGAGGCATCAGGATGAATCAGATACGGATAGTATCGCTGGTATGGCCAGCTTTTGAATGACTGATCGAGAAATACGACTAGCCCATCATATCTTATAAGCTTGGAAACCTCTTTCTTCATTCGATATTCAATATTCATAACCTTTTCGGCTAAAGGTTGTATCTCAGGATGTGCGAGCACGGCATCAATGGGGCGGTGCGTAATCTCGCGGACAACACGATTAATGACAGCCTCTGTATCAGGCAGCGCCAGAATTTTAGAAAGTAATAGAAATGGATTATTCAAATCTGTAGCCGCTTGCGGAGATTCGTAGCGAGCCGAGTCAATAATGGATGACCAATGTATGTAAGGGGCGAAATGCTCGCTCAGATTCTCAGGAAAATGAAAGACGCGATTTATCAATGGCGGACAGGAAGGAGCATCCGTATCCCACAAATGAAATCGTCGTCGAAAGGCTATTTCTTTCCATTCAGGAAGTACAAATGGATTAACGTGATGGTCAATCCATAGCGTGGCATCCGGGTGAAATAAAAAGTCTACGACGGCTGCCGGTTTCTCCAAATCCATCGATGCCCAACGTGCCTTCAACTGGTAATCCACTGGATAGAGTTGTGGGGTGGTCGATAACAATGATGCCAACATTGCAGCAGAAACCGCCCCATCAAAATCGCGATGGTAATAGAGCGACCCTAAATCCGGAATCGAGCTATATTTTTTTTCTGAATTCATATCAAACCTTCGTGACAGTCTCTACCCTCAGCCAATCCTCTTCCAAGCCCTCTCTAGATCCTTGCGAAAATACATAGTCCAAATCATACCCAAGAAACTTGTCGACGAACGATCCTTTCTCAAAACAAATAACCGGAATGCGTTCCGGGCTACGCTCGGCCCTGGTAAGATAAGGGACAAACAAATATCTGTCATCAAAGCGATAGCAGGAGTACCTGGGAAGACGTGAGGTAAAACGAATGGAAATTCTGTCAACCGCTCCCGACTCCTGGGCGATCTTCAATAGCTCTCTCATCGAGGATTCTATCCGGTCCTTACGACGCCCGCGCGGTTGGCTGAACTCTTCATCATACGAATCCATAAGAGCTTGATTCGTGGGATCAGCCAGAACGACTTTTAAACTTGTGTTGGGACGCCTGAGAAAATCTTTGACGGCTCCTACATGGGTTTCGGTAAACAGGGCGTTTGCGGAAATGGCAACGACCCGGACATCATTGGAACTATCGAAAAGCTCTTTCCAGGGAATCTCATTAAACCACCAAAAATCGCGTATTGCCGTATTACTTATAGTCTCTTTTATTTTCAGCCTTCCATAAAAAGCATCTATCGCATTCTTCCAGAGCCAGGCCCGAGTAAGAATTTGTATAACGATTACGGCGATCAAGACTTTCGCAAATTCTTTTATCGAGTTCGAAAGAGTGAGGCTCAAAGACTTCAAAAAATCGGCTTCGGCTATCCAGTAAAGACCGACTCCAAGCAGGAGTGCAAGGAGCACAAGTACGAAAGCTCCCATTCCCCCGCCAAAAAGCCAATCACGAAACTCAGCAAGTTTCTTCATCATTTAAAAATCCTGAATAGTCAATAGAATATAAGGAAAGCCAAGAAAATCCAAATACAATAATAATTCCAGGGTTAATCCCATTGGGACAGTGCGCACCTAACAGCCCCGTTCGACGCAATGCGGTTGCGCTGCCATTGTGATTAATCGGGTTCGCATGTAGCTCCTCCTTTGATAATTGGCATTCAATCTTAAAAGGTCCGAAATGTCATTCGGCCCGCACATTCATCGTTTGCCGTCAAGGTTAGCCCACTCGCCTGATTGGATGAAACTCGCCCAGTAGTATGGGTGCTTCCGATTCTCGCTTGCAAGCATTTCGAGTTGCACTTGCCTTAGCGCATCGGTGCGGCCCTGCCCCGCCTGCAAGCCTTTGTAATAGTCAATCATCAGATCGCGCGTGCCCCGGTCGCTTACCTTCCAGAGGCTCATCACCTGACTCTCGCTTCCTGCCAGCACCAGCGCCCGGCGCAACCCGTACACCCCTTCGCCGTTCTTCACTTCGCCCACGCCCGTATCGCAAGCCGACAGCACCACAAGCTTCGTTCCCCAAAGGTCGAGAGCGGCGACTTCCGACGCGGTCAGCACTCCGTCATCATCTCCACTCTTGCGCAGATTGGCCCCCGCAAGCGCAAGCCCCGCTCGCAGCAGTGGGTTTTCGATTCGCATACCTGCCGCGCTGATCGTGGCTGCTTGATCGTGTACTAATTCTTTAGTTGATCCCACTATCATCAGCCCGCGCCCGAAAGTTGGAGGCGGGCCTGTCACTACGTCTTCGAGAAAGTATCCATGCGTGGCAACGTGCAGGATGTTCGGGTGGGCGACTTGTTTGACCGCCGCTTCGGTAGCCTGCTCTCTTGTGAACACGGTCGCATCAGGCAGTATCGCCTTCAACTCTTTTGCCTCCTCTGCCGTGTAGGGCAGAGGAGGGAAAAAGGCTTTGGAAAAATCAACGGCGCTCGTTGAAACTACTTGAGAAGTGGCAGCGCCTTCTTTGATCTTCAAGTCACGGCCCGAAGCCGCTTTTGCCTGCTCACCGAAATCAGGGTCGGCAACTATTACCGCAGTTTGCTTGTTTTCGCTGCCCGCTTGCAGACGCAAAAGGTCGCGCCCCGATGTCAGGTACGTGAAGGAATATTGTTCGACAAGGTAGCGGCCCTGCTCATCTACAAGAGCCGCGAAGGGTATGAGATTGAGCGCGCCGTCAGGCGAGAGAAACACCCTGCGGGTCTGGCCCAAGAGCCTGCGGACGGGCTGCATCACCATTTCATCAAGGGCGCGGGCGCGGGGTTTCACCTCGCGCTCGATGTCGCTGAGTGGTTTGTCTTCCTCCCTGCGCAACATGGCTCGCAACTCTTCGACGGCCTTGTTTATAGCCCCGGCCTCGCCCAGGTCAATCCCCGATGGCTCGCCCCGATTGCCAAGCACGTAGGCGGCAAAGCGCGGCGCTCCCCATTTGTTTTCTTTTGCATTGAATGGATAAAACAGAACGAATTCGACAAGGGCCGCGCCTTGTGGAATGGCAGCCTGAACCGATTCGAGCATCACAGGTTGAGTTTGTGTGCGGAACTCTGCGCTACGACGGCTGATGTCGGATTCTAGCTTTTCCTCTAGTTCCTGGAGACTCGTGATCTGCAATCTGTACTGAGAGAGAGAAGTCTTGCCCGGCCCGGCGAGCACGAGCGCGGCGTGTTGCGAGCGTGTTGCGAGGAATTGATCGAGTAATTGCCGGTCTTGCGGATTGAGTCGGCGGCGAAGGGCGGCGATGCTGCCGGCCATAGCGTCGAGGACACGGCCTTTGCGTCTGAGTATGGTAGTGAACGCATGGCGGCGGGCAGTCGGGTCGCTCGGCGCAGAGCGGATGTGAAGGGAAACGGCCCAATCGGTTTCTCCCGACAGAGTGGCAAGGTAGAGAAGCTTTTGCCGTTCCGAGCCAGCGGCGATGTTTAGAGCTATATTGTGCTCGCTGACACCGGCAGCCCGAACGCTAAAATTGACAGCGCGCGCCGTGTCGCCCATAGCTTCGTAAAGCGTAGCGAGGTTGTTGAGGGAAGCAGCGACAGAAGGGTGATTTGAGCCTAGCGCCTTCTCAATGATAGCCCGTGATCGCTCGTATAGCGGCTCTGCCTTCGTATAGTCACCCTTCGCTTTGTAAAACAAAGCGAGGTTGTTGAGCGATGTGGCGACATTAGGGTGATTTGAGCCTAGTGCCTTCTCTAGAATTGCCAGAGCGCGCTGATGAAGAGGCTCTGCCTTCGTATAGTCTCCCACTGCTCGGTACAACTCAGCGATGTTGTTAAGGGAAGCAGCGACATAGGTGTGATTCTGGCCTAGCGTCTTCTCTAGAATAGCCAACGCGCGTTTATATAGCGGCTCTGCCTTCGCATAGTCTCCCTTCGATTCGTAAAGCCCAGCGATGTTGTTGAGGGATGCGGCGACAGAAGGATGCTCAGAACCCAACAACTTCTCCAAAATAGCCAGAGCGCGCTGACATAATGGTTCTGCCTTCGTATAGTCACCCTTCGCTTTGTAAAACAAAGCAAGGTTGTTAAGGGATTGAGCGACATCAGGGTGCTCTGGGCCTAGCGCCTTCTCTAGAATTGCCAGAGCGCGCTGATGAAGTGGTTCTGCCTGTGCATAATCGCCCATAGTATCGTAAAGCCCAGCGAGGTTGTCGAGAGAAATGGCAACATCAGGGTGATTCGGGCCTAACACCTTCTCTAGAATTACCAGAGCGCGCTGATATAATGGTTTTGCCTTAGCAAAGTCTCCCTTCGCTTCGTAAAGCGAAGCAAGGTTGTCGAGGGAGATGGCAACATCAGGATGATTCTGGCCTAGTGCCTTCTCTACAATTGCCAGAGCGCGCTCATACAGAGGCTCTGCCTTCGCATAGTCTCCCTTCGTTCTGTAAAGCCCAGCGATGTTGTTGAGGGATCGAGCTACATCAGGGTGCTCTGGGCCTAGCGCCTTCTCCCTGATAGCCAGCGCGCGCTTGTATAGCGGCTCCGCCTTCGCATAGTCTCCCTTCGTGTCATAAAGCCCGGCGATGTTGTTGAGGGATCGAGCTACATCAGGGTGCTCTGGGCCTAGCGCCTTCTCCCTGATAGCCAGCACTCGTTGGTATAGCGGCTCCGCCTTCGCATAGTCTCCCTTCGATTCGTAAAGCGAAGAAAGGTTGTTGAGCGATGTGGCGACAGAAGGGTGATCCGGGCCTAGTGCTTTCTCCTCGATAGCCAGCGCGCGCTCGTACAGCGGCTCTGCCTTCGCATAGTCTCCCTTCGTGTGGTAAAGCTCAGCGAGGTTGTTGAGTGAT
>JAKEHD010000741.1 GCA_022615215.1 Blastocatellia bacterium | reverse complement strand
TACAACCGCGCGGGCGATTACGTTTTGGTCTACAGCCATTGGAGCGGAAAGCCCGGCATGAGCGATGAAGAGATAAAGAGCTTCTACGCTGAGAATGAGTTTGAGATTCAGGCTGATTTCAGCGAAGGGCTTGCGGCAAGGTTCTAAACGCGAAGGGCCAGACGGCGGCTACCGCTGGCCCTTGCGAAATCTCCAGCGCGCATCGGAAGCGTGCCAGAAAGGAATAACAATCAATGGAACTCTACCACGATTCATTCGACTTGCAAACACAATGCGAAGAAGTTTTCACCACAGACCTCGCAGAGTTGGCCGAGCTTCAAAGCCTGATGGCCGCGCCCGACGAAGACTTCGAAGGCTACCCAGATTGGTCTGAAGAGATCGAGGCCGACCGCTGGGCCGGAGCCGTCCCCGTAGAGACTTCACACGGCCCGGTCTTAATCAAGAAAGCCTGCGAGCACACACGTTGCCCGCTCACCTTATGCCTGCGCTCGGACCTTCGACTTGAAGGATTCGACATCTGATGACCTGCGCGATGTGCGCTCAAGAGATCGGGCCTGATGAGTTGAATCTACATCACGGCCCGGTCTACCGCAGCGAGGGAGGGACCGTTACCGAGCCGGTTCATCGAAGCTGCCACGTCAGGTTTCATTCCGTCAAGGACGACTTCCGCGCATGGGGCCGAATCGGAGGCCAGATAAGCGCCTTATCGAAGCGATGGTCATTCAATCTTCGCAACGTCAAGGATGACCCGCTCTATGAACAGGCACGCGCCTTCCACCTGACCTACTACAGCGAGGCCACACAATGAACGATCTACTTGACCGCACGCGGGCGCACTTGGCCGAGTGCGCCCCTTGCCTTGCCCTCGCAGAGTGTGAAGCCTTCGCGCTCTTGCATGCCGAGGCGCAGTTCTACGCAAGGGATCGCTTTCGGCTCTGGCTTGAGGGCGTTGAATGCTTGTTCTTTCCAGTCTGTGATGGAGCCTGGCATGTGCGCTACGCTTTCAACACGGGCAAAGGCCACTACATTACGCCTCATTACATTGGCAATCCGGCAGGCTCGATCAAGACATTCGAGCCTGCCATCAGCTACGGGCGCGCAAACATCAACTCTGCAAACCTCGATCTCGTTGACCACCTACACGGCGCAAGGCCAGCGCCCACCCTTGCTGGCGCGGCCGTGTAAATAGAAAGGGAAACACCATGACCATTCAAGAGATTCAACAGCTTAAAGAGAAAGTTTCATCCCTCGCCTGGAATGAGAATTTCTATCAACTCTGCCGGCGCATGGGGTGGAATCCTGAGCATGCTTATGCTCAAGAGAAGTTCAAAGCCTTTCAAGAGTTGGCCGCGCAGTTGAACAAGTTCGACTCTGAAACACTCGCGCTGATCTTGGGCGCGGAGAAAGGAGGGACCGTCCCTGATTAACCGGGTGTGCCTGCGCACGCTCGACACTTGATAACCGAAGCGGGCCGAAGCTCTCTTGTCAGGCATTCGGCCCGCTCCTTGTTACCCCCACGCAGGAGATAAACAACAGGACTATACCAAATTCAGGCACCGGCAGGGGTGCCAGCTACGAAAAACTCGACCCGGAAGGAAGAGCGACTGTGGACTTGGTTGCCGTGATTCTGTTTGAGCGAATGCTCGACGAATCTGTAGCCAGGCTTGTCACTCGCTTGCTCTACCTTGAACCTTCAGACCCCCGATGGGCGACCGTTGCGCGGCTTGTCGAGGTTGAGCCGCCGACCGTTGCCGCTGATTGGCGCGCGAAGTTTCGAGCATTCGCCGGGCAGCTTCTCGCCCTGCTCGAAGACGAGCGCACGCCACTGTCTGTATCTCGCCCACTTGAAAAGGCCATCGGCGAAATAAACGCCCTCGAAGGCGCTGTAGCGTCGGGCGATGTTCTGGCCGCTATCGTCAAGCGCATCAAGCCGGAGCATGGCTCGGATGAGAAAGTCGATGGGTAACACGAAGACCGAGGCGGGCAAGCGATGGCGGCGCAACAAGCGCGAGCGACCCCGACGCGAAGAACTGGCGCTCGTCGAGAAGCGCAACCGCGCCGCCACTTTCATCTTGAACCATGCGCCCGCATCGCTCGTCGATGAGATCATCCGCTATCAAGAGGTTTTCAAGGGCAGGCAACGGGCGCTCGACAAGTAACCATCCGGGACCGCTCGCAGTCGGGGCGGTCCCTGTGATTTAATCACGCAGCAACTGCTTTTGATCTGTCTCTAGTACCACATGCTCACAAAGACAGGGGTGTCTCCATGCTGTATCAGAGAAATCGCTTCGGTGTGAATCTGGAACTCGCCGTTTGTAAACACCAGAAACGCACCTAAGCCACATGACAGTCTGTCACCGTTCGGAAGTTCCGCCCCTGCTATATCCGAATCTATCAATCTGAATAACTCAGTGAACGTACCGGGCGGAAGGTCGAAACAATCTCCCCCAGGGTCAAACCTTGCATCGCCTATCACCCGCGCCCCTCCAGTGATCGAGTCCTGAACAACGAGTCCCGCCATAAGAATAGGGAACTGAGAGACCGCATTGAGAGGCCGACTGTTTATCACTACCTCAATGCGAACCGGGCGATCCTTTACAGGTAGAGGAATCGATATCGGCTCTCCGACCGTTATGTTAAAGCTCAGTTCTTGATGGTGATTCGCTAGGTGCAAGATTCCATGCGCTGGATTATCTTTAGGCGCTTGCGTCCCCCGATCTCCAGGCTTCAAGACCTGCGCGCCAGTCCCGCTAAAGCCGGACATCAACAGGCCCAACGCTATAGCGGAAAGTAATGCTATAATCAGAAACGGGATTGTTCTTTTCATGGACAAATTCCTTTCGAGTAGAGTAAGGTCGGCTGCTGCCTTTGCCGTGTGGTAGCCGACTTCTTTGTTACATCCTCAACGAGTGCTCAAGCACTATTCCCCGATAAACCTCGATAAGCGACAAGCGTAATCTGAAAGAAACTTTTGGGTAGACGAACGATAATTGCAGGCAGGGTATATCACAAGAGAGGGAGTAATTCAATACGCGAAATGTTTTTGTCGTGGTAGACCTTCTCAAGCCGCCGTCGCTCTCTCAGGGCGCGGCGGCTCTTTTTTGCAGACTGCAATTATTCCGCAATAAGTCAGCGGCTCGACCTTCGTCGAATGCAGGGATAATGCCTGGCCGAATCGCCGAATCCGGGAAAGATTGATCGAGGCTATCCTGGAAGGCTGGCCGAATGCAGAGATAAGAGCCTCATAGATAGCCGATTACGGCGACACTGGAGAAAGCCTTCGAAGGCATAGCCACAAACGGCGCGATCGTCGAAGTAGCCGGATATGGAGCAGGTCGTTTTTTCGAAGATGCTATAGGGTGCTGCGCGAGATCTTCAGATACTCGCACACTTCGGCCAGGGTCCAGAGCTTTTCTCCCACGCGGCGGGCCCTCCTGTTCTCGATCTGTGTAAATTATACTTCCATCGCGGGAGAACCCATAAAGATTACTTTCTTAAAGATTACTTTCTTCTTGCCGCGCCGGTCTTACCTCTCGCCTCTCAGCTCCGCAAGCTCTTTGCGCATCTCTGCCGTCTCAGACGGCGAAAGCGTGACAAATTCCAGTATCTCGTCCGTCGTCTGCGTATGGACGTAGATCGCTACGGCCTGAGCGCGCGTGAGCTTGTGGCCTGTTTTTGCTTCGGTCGAGTTGATAGCGCCCTCTATGGTTTGCGTGTAGAATCTTCTCTTTTGTTCGAGTTCGTCAGGATGCGGAGCTTTCTTCACATAAGCGCCCCTGAGCTTGGCGAGGATGTCTATTTCGCTGTGCAGCGTGCGAATCGTGTTCAGAAACAACTCGCGCGGATCGGCGTGCTTTACTTCGATCAACTGCACGTCGAGACCCCGGCTTGCCAACTGCCCCAACAGGTCTGCCATCGAATCCTTCTTGCGAAGGGGCGGGCCGTCTCCGTTCTCCACAGTGTAGATTACTGTGACCTCTTCGGCGCGCGGGCCTATATCGTAGCGCGCAGGATCATCCGGGTCTCTGAGCCATGCGTCGCAGGCGTCGAGCAGCCTGTTTACCCTTGCAAAGCAATTTGCAAGCTCGGTTTCGATAGAGACCGCGCGCTCAAGTTTGCCCGCTTCTCGCACCTCTTCAAGCTCTGCTGCGATGCAGGATTGATGACGATTGACGGCGCTGTAGCCGACCTGAAATTGTTTCGCAATGTTTCGCAATGACTCCCGGCGAGCTATCGCGCGCTCAATATCGAGTCTATTCGGATGCTTGCAGATTGTGCAGGTATTGGCCATAATCAGACCCCTTTCCGCCCGTGCGAGGTAGCGCGCCCATAGGAGCGACTACGCTCCTCCTCTTCCAGGTCGCGGGCTATCTCTTTGCCGAGCCGGGCAAGAAGCTCCTCGATTGCGCTCGCCCGGCCGCGCCTGCCGTCTTCGGTCTGATCCGCTATCACGAGCAGCAGCAATTCGCTCTGCCGGTTGATTGCGTGCGTCGTGGCCTGCGCGCTCCGGCTTCTCGCTTCGGCCATCTCCTTCAGGCGCGGCTCCATCCTCCACATGAACCAGAGCACCACAGCGCCGAGCGCCCCGTAGTTGATAAGTTCCTTGGCCAGGACTTCGGCAAGCTTTGATTCGAAGGGCGTCACTGACGGTCAATTTACCAGTTTCGCTCCCGTGACGCATTACGATACTGCACCCGTCGCCCATCGCTTCAAGCCAGCGGTCGAGATGCCGACGGGCGCGCGTCTGCACGAACCAGCAGCCCTGATGAGCGAGGAAGCGACGGCAGGCGCGGGGCAGTATCTCTTTGAAGAGCAATAACGCGCGGTCGAACTCTTCGGCGCGGCCGTGGAAGCTCACGCGGTAGCCCATAGTCTCAGATTGAATGCTGATTGTCATAGTTCATCGGCAATAAGTATTTCGGGCCACATTCTCAGGCCACAGTTTAGGCCACAGTTTCACCCAATTCGATTCGGAAACCCTCAAGATTTCCCAGGCTAAATCATTGGAAACAGAACGCGGGGAAAGAGGGTTATTACCACTGCATTAGTAAAAATAGTATTGCGGCAAGGCAGATTCACTTTAGCCATCAGTTGAAGTCCGATGCAGAGCTATCGAGCAGGCGGGAAATTTATTGGGGCGGGCGATCATCGCTTGATTACCGAAATGATGCCGACTACGACGGCCACGGCCCAAAGTATGGTCGAAGCCACCTTATACCCGGCGTAATCCGGATCGTATCCTCTTTTGGAATGGGGAAAGCCCTTGAACATCCTCGATATGGCCTTAGTGACCTTTTTCTCCATCTTTTCAGGCTCATAAATCGCCCTTGGGGCCACGCCTCGCCACACCAGGCGGTTGGATTCGCGTTCGATGACATCCACCACCACATTACCCGCGAACTGCCATCGGCGAATTTCCGAAGCGATGTTCAATTGCAACTCATCATACTCCAGGCTCAGGGGCTGCCTTCTGTCTTTGTCGAAAGCATAGTAAGTTATCAGCAAATCCGGCTCGCCAGGAAAGAAATCTTTATCGGTTTGCCGCCTGAGCTTGCGGGCCGCCAATTGCCGGTCGACGGCCGCCTTCATGAGTCTCTCCAGGTCGTCGTTTTGTGCGAGAGAAGGTCCGCCAGCCGCCCTGTCCATCCAGGCATAAGTTTTGTACCGCGAAAAATCGGCCGATGTATCGTAATCCCTGTACACGTTTTGAGCGAAAGCAGTATTTGCGACGAGCAAGATAACGAGCGCGACGGGAATGCGCGAGACTTTCATCCTTCGACCTCCCTGTACAAAATATGGTAAGAGTGAAAGGGCCGCGCCGGGGTATGTGACACTTTTCAAATTGCCACAACCTTCGAGGCGGGTCTCGCGCGCAGCAACTCATACGGCAAAAGGTCGCAGCGAATATGCGGACGCGCGTAAGAAAGAAATCTTTAACGGCAGAGTAAAACGTCTGGTAAAAAGAGCCTGTCCCGTATAGCATTGCGAAATATAGCTCGACAGCCTTGAGTGAGAGGATGAGAACGAAATGACACAGGATCGGTCGCGTCGCGCGATTGATTACTATAACGACCTGCTCGCAAGCATACATCTTGCCGACACGCAGCAGATTCTGGAGCAGGAGACCGAACGCCGGAAACTCTATTTCGGCACCCGGCCCGTCTGCACGGTGCTGAGACCCTACTTCATCGAAGAGGCGAGATACGAACTGGTCAAGCAGGCTTCGACGCTCGTTATGCGCGCCATTGCGAGTCTGGTCAGGCGGGTGTTTTCCGACCCCGTGTTGCGTAAAGAATTCGACCTCACGCCCGAAGAAGAAGAACTCGCCGAGATCGGTTGCCGATATGGCGCGCCCGATGTGAGCGGGCGGCTCGACGGTTTTTTGACCGAGGAGGGCGATTTCAACTTCGTCGAATACAATGCCGAAAGTCCGGGCGGGCTTGCTTACACCGATGCGCTCGCAGATGTGTTCGCAAGCATGCCCATAATGAAGGACTTCGCCCGCCGCTACCCTGTTCGCTCGCTTCCGATTCGCTCTTTCGTATTCGACGCTCTGACGAATGCTTACCGGAGGTGGGGCGGCAGAGGGCTGCCGAACATCGCCATAGTCGACTGGCGAGGCGTGAGCACCCAAAACGAATTCCTGCTCATGCAGGAGGAGTTCGAATCGCGCGGTTGCCGTGTGAAGATAGCTGACCCTGATGAACTGGAATATAGCGCGGGCCGCCTCTCTGCCTCCGGGTTCCCCGTGGATTTGGTCTACAAGCGCGTGGTCATCGCAGAACTACTGGCGAAGTACGGGACGAAACACGCTCTCATAGACGCCGCGCGCGACGGAGCCGTCTGCATAGCGAACTGGCCGGGCGTGCATGTAATCAACAAGAAGACGCTCTTCGCATTGTTGAGCGATCCGGCTTATGGGCTATCCTTCGAGCCGGAGGTTGCACGCGCACTTGCTCGACACATTCCCTGGACCCGCAAGGTGCGCGAGGGCAAGACTCTCTATCGCGATGCGACGATAGACCTGATTTCATTCATCGCCGATAATCGCAATCGTCTCGCGCTCAAGCCAAGCGGCGAGTATGGCGGCAAAGGCGTAACGCTCGGCTGGGAATGCGACGAAGCGGAGTGGAGCGCGAGCATAGAGACCGCACTCGCCGGTTCCTACATAGTGCAGGAGCGCGTGCCGCTCGGACGCGAGACGTTTCCGAGCATGATCGATGGCGAACTTCGCTTCGACGAGCGAAACTTCGACCTTGCGCCTTACGTCTGGGATGGCGAACGGGTGGAAGGATGCGGAGTGCGACTATCGAGCTTCGCTCTGCTCAACGTGACGGCAGGCGGAGACGACGTCGGAGAAGCTCTTCAGGGGCTAGCCCGGATTTCTCACCAAT
>JAKEHD010000740.1 GCA_022615215.1 Blastocatellia bacterium | reverse complement strand
TAGGCGCGTGCGGATTTGAACCGCAGACCCCTACCGTGTCAAGGTAGTGCTCTACCCCTGAGCTACGCGCCTACAAACGAGAGCGTCAAACTTAGCAAAGCGCGGCGGTCAGTGTCAACCAGTCTGTCAGAACGCCCTGCGCTCAAAGAACCGCAGTTATTTTACTCTGCGCGGCTCATATTATCCAGTGTCAGTTCAGAGTGTTTTTTCGATGGGTGTTGCTCGATTTGCGGGCGTAAGTTAGAATCTCTGTGCGGTTTTCAGTGGCCCGCAATCGCTGTTTCTATAGCAAAGTATTTTTACTGGAGGCGATATATGAAGTTATTTTTGATATTGGCGGCCGTCGTCACTCTCAGCATCCCTGCCTTATCGATTGAAAGAGATGCGGCGTCAGGGGAAGGCGATGAGTTGACGCCTATGCCGACCCTGAAACTGAAGGATCTCGGCGGCAAGGATGTGGATGCGAAAAAATTCAAAGCCAAAATCCTTGTGGTCGATTTCTGGGCGACCTGGTGCGGTCCCTGCATAAAAGAGATTCCGGCATATAACGATTTGCAGGCGAAATACGCCGACAAAGGGGTGAAGCTCATAGGCGTGACCGTGGCTTCGGGCGAAGCTGAAGAAGTAAAACCTTTCGTGAGCCGCCACAACATGAAATACGCCGTGCTGATGGGTGACGACGATATGGCTTACGAGTTCGGTGTAAGGGCATTTCCAACCACCTTCCTCGTTACGAGCGATTGGAAAATATACCAGAGGTACATCGGCGCAGGCCCGGCGAAGATACGAAAGCTTGAGTCCGACATTGAGGAACTTTTAGGCCGGGGAGGGAAGTAAGCCGCAGGCGGTCTTGTTCGATTCTGCTCGACGGGCGGCCTGTGATCGTTTCCTCGCGGGCCGCGCGAGAATGAATACATTTATTGTCCGAGTCGCAACCGTTCAAGAATTTCTCAGGCGCAAGCGTAGTTGCACTTCACCGCCTTTTTCGCGCGACAGGCTTTGCTTTTTTGGATGTTCGATTCGATTTCCGCGCACGACGCGCGCCTGCCGGTTGCCCGTTCTCATAATATTTATCGAGGCGTTTGGAAAGCGTGTTGCGGTGGATGCGAAGCTCGTCGGCGGCTTTCGATACATTGCCATTAGTTCGTTGCAGTACCGAGAATATAAAATGCTTTTCAAATTCCTCGACCGCATCCTGAAATAATATTCCCCGCTCAACCATCTCCGTCACAAGATCCTCCAGTCTGGTTTTTATCGTCATTTTTTCTCCTGTATCAAGAGGCATATTTTTTCAGTTCGCTAAATCTTTCGCCCCCATAATTCCTGAAGGGCCGCATATCCCTCATAGAAACGGTCCCTCAACTCGCGCGAAGTCAAATACGTGATAACGCGCGTCCCTTCCAGAAGCGCCGGCGCGAATGTTGCCCGCTCGACCGCATCGACCCTTACGGGAAAAGCTGTCAGCGCAAGGTATATGACCGAGCATATAAGCCAGCCTCTGAGGAGTCCGAACGCGGCTCCGAGCGCGTGGTCCACCCAATCGAGACGGGCGCGTTTGAGGAAAAAAGTCTTCCTTTTGAGGCCGCCGCGCAGCCAGCGCGCGATAAGGCTTCCGGCAATGATTACCAGCAGGAAGATCGCCACGAAACCGAGCAACTCGGCCGCCCGGCGAGTCTCTACAAAACCGATTGTAAGCTTCGCAGCGTACTCGTAGAGATAGACGGCGGCAATCAGCCCGGCCAAAGCAGAGGCTAATGAAATGATCCCCTTAAGTATTCCCTTCGAAGCGCCTGAGACGACCGATGCCACCACCACGATCGATACAAAGTAATCCAGGGCTGTCATCTTCGCGCGGGTTCCGGATTCGAACGCTCATGTGCCTGCTATGGAACCCTCGATCTCCAGTCCCAAATCCGCAAGCGAACGTCCGGTCAGAAGTTCGTAGGCTTCCATGTATTTCTCGCTCGTCTTCGCCACGACTGTCCGGGGCAGTTCGGGACCGGGCGGTTGCTTGTCCCAGTCGAGCGTTTCCAGGTAGTCGCGCACGTACTGCTTGTCGAACGATTGCTGCGCTCTGCCTGGCCGGTAAGTCTCTCCGGGCCAGAACCGTGAGGAATCCGGCGTCAGCACTTCATCGACCAGAATTACCTCGCCGTCCTTGATGCCGAACTCGAATTTGGTGTCGGCGATGATGATCCCGCGTTCGAGAGCGAACTCCGATGCTCGACGGTAGATGGTCAGCGTCAAATCCTTGAGAGTTCGGGTTATCTCCTCGCCCACTCGACCGATCATCTCGCGCTCGCTGATGTTTATGTCGTGACCGGTCTCTTCTTTCGTGGCCGGAGTGAATATCGGCTCAGGGAGCTTGTCGGATTCCGCGAGACCCGTTGGAAGCTTGATCCCGCATACTTCTCCGGTCTTTCGATATTCCTTCCAGCCCGAACCGGAAAGATAGCCGCGAGCGACGCATTCTATCTGGACCACGTCGGCCCGCGCGACAAGCATCGAACGCCCCTCGATTTGATCTCGGTAACTGGCGAGCGCCGCCGGATATGAATCGACGTCGGTCGCTATCAGGTGATTGGCGACAGAACCTTTAAGGAAATCGAACCAGAACAAGGAAAGCTGCGTAAGCACAGCGCCTTTGCCCGGAATGGCGCTCGGAAGCACCACGTCGAAAGCCGATATGCGATCGGTGGCGACGATAAGCAGATGGTCTTCGACCGCATAAACGTCGCGCACTTTGCCTCGCCGGAAAAGCTCGACGCCGGGCATGCTGGTTTGGGTTATGACCTTAATCTTTTTTCCCTTTCCGCCAGAATCAATCTGCCAATTCGTGAGGATACGGGCAACTGATGTTTATTGCTTGTGTGGTGGCATCCCGCATTATTAGCATCGGGCGTTTGAATGTCAAGCGTTGATTGCGAAAGAGCGACTTTCAAGTCGATTTTTTTCGCGCGCCCGCTTTTTCACCTCGTTTGCCCGCCCTTCGAACGGACCTGTATAATTTTGGCCGAGACGCATCCGCGAAGATGCCACACATTACTCAGGCTTATGAAAGGCGGCAGATGGATTTCAAACTCGTAAGCGACTACGTTCCCGAGGGAGACCAGCCACAGGCCATAGAAAAACTCGTGCGAGGACTCAACGAGGGCGCTGTGCATCAGGTCCTTCTCGGAATCACGGGAAGTGGAAAAACTTACTCGGTAGCGTCAGTGATTGAGCGCATCAACCGGCCCGTGCTCGTGATGGCGCATAACAAAACGCTCGCCGCTCAACTCTATCAGGAGTTCAAATCATTCTTTCCTCATAATGCGACGGAATACTTCGTCAGCTATTACGACTACTATCAACCTGAAGCCTACATCCCGTCCACAGACACCTTCATAGAGAAAGAGGCGACCATAAATGAGGAGATAGACCGCCTCCGGCTATCGGCTACACGGAGCCTGTTTGAGCGGCGCGATTGCGTTATAGTGGCGAGCGTCTCCTGTATATACGGGCTTGGCGACCCGGACGCTTATTACGGCATGGTTGCGTTCGTCGAACGCGGCCAGCAGTTGTCGCGCACGGCGCTGCTCAAAAAACTGGTCGAGATTCAATACCAGCGCAACGACCTGTCGTTCGAGCGCGGAACTTTTCGCGTGCGCGGCGACGTGGTGGAGATATATCCCGTCTATCAGGACCGCGCCATAAGGATAGAGTTCTGGGGCGATGAAGTGGATTCTATTTCCACCATCGATCCGCTGCTCGGAGAGGTCTTCGAGCGCCACGACAGGCTTCCCATCTATCCCCGCACGCATTTCGTCATGCCGCACGAGACGGTCAGGCGCGCAATAAAGACCATAAAAGAAGAACTCGACTGGTGGGAGCCTCAACTGATCGAACAGGGAAAGCTGATCGAAGCCGGGCGTCTGCATCAACGCACGATGTACGACTTGGAGATGCTCAAAGAGCTTGGCTACTGTCACGGAATAGAAAACTATTCGCGGCACCTGACAGGCCGTCGTCCGGGCGAGCCGCCTCCGACGCTTCTCGATTATCTGCCGCGCGACGCCATAGTCATAGTTGACGAAAGCCATCAAACCGTCCCACAGGTGCGAGGCATGTACGCGGGCGATCAATCGCGCAAGGGAACGCTTGTCGAATACGGATTCCGATTGCCTTCGGCCAAAGACAATCGCCCGCTCAGTTTCGCGGAATGGGAGCAGCGGGCAGGGCAAATAGTCTTCGTATCAGCCACTCCCGGCCCTTACGAATTGACGAAGACCGGAGGCGAAGTGGTCGAGCAGGTCATCCGCCCGACAGGGCTTGTCGACCCCGAGGTAGATGTGCGCCCGGTGCGCGGACAGGTCGATGACCTGCTGAACGAAATACGCGAGCGCGTAGAACACGGCGAGCGCGTGCTCGTCACCACGCTCACAAAACAGATGGCCGAAAATCTCACAGAGTATTACACCGAACTCGGCGTCAGGGCGCGCTACCTGCATTCGGAGATCGTCACGCTTGAGCGCATAAAGATACTGCGCGACCTGCGCGCAGGCGTATTCGACGTGCTGATAGGCATAAACCTCTTGCGCGAGGGGCTGGACCTTCCCGAAGTATCGCTTGTCGCCATACTCGACGCAGACAAAGAGGGCTTCCTGCGTTCGGAGATGTCGCTCATTCAGACCGTAGGCCGCGCGGCGCGCAACATAAACGGCAAGGCTATTTTATATGCAGACCGGATGACCGATTCCATGCGACGTGCTATAGGCGAGACGCAACGCCGCCGCGAAAAACAGGCCGCATACAACCGCGAGCATGGGATCACTCCGCAATCGATAGTGAAGGCGATAGATTCTACGCTCGTATCGATAGTCGAAGCCGATTACTTCAAGGTGCCTCTGGACTTTGACGAGATAGAGGACTACTCGGCCGAAAACATAGCCGAGACGATCGAGCGGCTTGAGAGGGAGATGCGAGCGGCTGCATCGGGGCTTGAATTCGAGCGCGCCGCCGAACTCCGTGATAAGATCAAGTACCTGCGCAAGCGCGAGTTGGAGATGGCCTAGCGGCCCACGAAAGGGGATGAGTTATGATAAGCACCTATACGGCGAAGTATACGAAGATCGGCTCCGGCTATATGGGCCAATTGATAGAATGGCCGGAGGTGGTAACGGAAGGCAGGACATTAGAGGAATGCAGAGAAATGCTTCAGGATGCCTTGCAGGAAATGGTACTTGCATACCGGGAGCAGAAGAAAGGAATCCCTATCGGGAGATAGCCGTTGTGATGGAATCTCATTTGCGAAAAGTATGATTCGAAAGGAGGCGCGTCATGAATGAAACAACAAACTACCAACAGGAATTATTGAGTGAGGTCCAGGAATTGCCGGAAGAGGCATTCCCTAATCTGTTGCAAATCGTTCGCCTGTTCAAAGAGAGCGTCTTGCTTCAAAGCCGCCAGTCGGCCCTGGCTCTTCAGGACGAGTTTGCCCAATGGGACCAACTTAGCGACGAAGCACTGACGGAGTTCGAGAAAGGGCTTTAGTAATGGAGATCGGTGATCTTTACACCGTTGAGATCCCGTCCAGCGATGGACACGAACAAGCCGGTTCTCGACCGGCCATCGTAGTGCAAGCTCCGAAGTTTGGAACCCGGCTGCCGACTGTGCTCATAGTACCTCTGACTTCACGATTGGCGGCACAGGCTTTTCCAGGCACTTTTTTGATCCAACCCGACTCTGAGAACAACTTGAACGCAGTCTCCGTTGCTATGGTGTTTCAATTGCGCGCCATTGACAAAAGACGGCTGAAGCGACGGATTGGAAAATTGGCGGATTCTCACCTGAAAGAGTTACAGCGACAGGTAAAGGCACTGCTGCAAATACAATGACGCTTAAAACGACCGAGGTTGAAGAAACAAACTATAGATTTCAAGAAATGTTTTTGGGTAGGGGCGCACATAAGTGTGCGCCCTGATTGGGGCAGACATGCAGGGAAGGCCCCTACGATTCCAAAATCTTTTTCTTAAATCTGGAAGACGTCGGCTCAGAAAGCTATCGCAGCAGTGATAGCGATTTGATAGCCAATCGCCTTGTCGGAGTTAGTAGATAAAGACGATCTTTAACACCTCGACCGCGTCGCAAAAAAGCAGGCTGCGGAAGTTGATTGCCATTAATCAACCTGAATCGAATATAATGAAGCCACATATGGAACTGATACTGGAAAACGTAAGATGCTTTGCGGGGAAGCACGTAATCCCTATCAAGCCTCTCACAGTTCTGATAGGCGAGAACAGTTCCGGAAAGACGACCCTTCTCGCCAGCTTATCGACGATGTACGACAAGGTTGGATTTCCTATTCGGCCTCAATTTAATAAAGCGCCGTACAATCTCGGAAGCTTCGATACTATAGCGACTTACAGGGGTCGAAAGCAGGGCCATGCAGCGCATTTCTCTATGGGATTCATTCAGGCTACTGAGGGCGATAATAGCGAAACAGAAGTACTAGCAACTTATAGAAGTAATCGGGGGGTAGTTGAGCTATTAAACCTCACAATCAAAAGCCCCGAAGGAGAAGTGTTTTTGAGATTAAATGAGTCAGAAGGTGCTTACTATGTCCAATTGACGATTCCGTGGAAAGGGAAAAGCCAAACTTTTGAGCTTGTTTTTGGGGAAAGGTTTAAGGATGCTACGGAGTTGAGTGCCAGAGAGTTACTTATAAAGGAGATTGTCAAATTATACAGCGGCGAGGACTGGTGGGAACAGGATGCAGAATGGAAAAGTCAAACTTGGAATATATTCTCGCGATTGTTTTCATACCACACTTTGTCTATAGGTCCGATTAGAATGAAGCCGAAGCGTACCTACGATCAAATAGTAGATATATTCAATCCAGAAGGAGATCACCTACCATCTTATCTGGCTAGAATCCTGAGCGAGAAACCTTCTTCGAAACAAAGACAAGGCCTAGCTTCCAGTCTAAAGAGGTTTGGTGAAGAATCAGGGCTGTTTAGTGATATCGATGTAAAGAGCCTCGGTGAAACGCTTGGAGACCCGTTCCAGATAGAAGTGAAGATTGCTGGGATGTGGGCCAATCTGATCGATGTCGGATACGGAGTCAGTCAGGTTTTGCATATAGTGGTAGATAGTATTGTTTATAGAGTGAGCGGATTGATTCTTTTGCAACAACCGGAAGTCCATCTTCATCCGAAAGCGCAGGCGGCGCTTGGCTCTTTCTTCGTCGATATGGTTGTCGAAGGCGACAGGAGATTCGTGATCGAAACTCATAGCGACTACATCGTGGATCGCATCAGGCAGGAAGTCGCGGCCGGAAAGATAGACTCTGAGTCCGTCGCCATTCTCTTTTTCGAGAAGAGGGGGATAGAGACAACGATACATCATCTCACCCTCGACGAACTCGGCAATGTAACCGGCGCTCCGCCTTCTTATCGAGAGTTCTTTCTGAGAGAGGAGCTTGCCCTCTTAAACAGAGGAAGGCGTTAAAGTGAATGTGCCTGATCGTTGACGTGAATGTGGCGCACAGAGTTCTACTGGTTAGCGACGATCCTGACTTTAAAGACGTGCATATATGCCTTTTCACAAATAGTAATCCAAAAGGGAGCCTCGTTTATGGCGGAAAGCTGACGGATGAATATAGTAGAAACCATGAGATTATAAGAACATTGGTAAAGCTTGACCAAGCCGGACGGGCCAGAAAAGCGGATGACGATCTTGTCAACGAAGAGATGGAACGGATTATTCAATCGGGACTGTGCGAGTCTAATGATGAGCATATAATCGCTCTGGCCCGTGTCGGCAGAGTGCGTCTTTTGTGCTCGCATGATAAAGACCTGCACGCTGATTTCACCAACAAGGCGTTGCTCGATAAACCCAGAGGCAAGGTTTATCAAAAGCCCAGGCATAAGAATCTGCTATCGAGGTTTTGCGGCTAATGGCTGAGATAGAGCTTTGAGGCTGTATGAATCAGTTCACCTTCACAACGGCGGGCGAATCGCACGGCAAGGGGCTTGTCGCCATAATCGAGGGCCTTCCCGCAGGGCTTGAAGTGGACCCCGCTTTCATCAATCACCAACTCTGGCGTCGCCAGCAGGGGTACGGGCGCGGCGGGCGGATGAAGATAGAAAGCGATGAGGTCGAAATCATTTCGGGCGTCCGTCACGGCCGCACGCTCGGCTCGCCCTTCTCTTTTCTGATTCGCAATCGTGACTTCGAAAACTGGCAGGATGTGATGGCCGCAGATCCCCGCGAGTTCGTCGATGAAAAGCGCGCGCGCCGATTGACTCGGCCCCGGCCCGGTCACACGGACCTTGCGGGCGGACTCAAATATGATACTCACGATCTGCGCGACATACTCGAACGAGCGAGCGCCCGCGAGACTGCGGCCCGCGTGGCGGTCGGCGCTCTCGCAAAACTTCTGCTCAAAGAGATAGGCGTAGAGATCGCAAGCCACACTTGCATGATAGGCGGCATCCCCGAAGAACCGATCTCAGCTACCTGGGAAGAGATCGCGGCCATAGCAGATGATTCGCCCCTGCGATGCGCAGACAAAGAGATCGAACAGCGAATGGTCGCGCTCATCGACGAGACCAAACGGGCGAAAGACACTCTCGGCGGAATATTCGAGGTCGTCGCGCGAGGTGTGATAGCGGGCTTAGGTTCGCACACGCAATGGAACCGCAAGATCGACGGACGCCTGGCTCAGGCCATTATGTGCATTCACGCGGTGAAGGCGGTTGAAATAGGCGCAGGCGTCAAGGTCAGTCGGACCACCGGCTCGCAGATACATGATGAAATTGGGTATAATCAGGCCGAGCGCAGATTCACCCGGCCCACTAATCGCGCGGGCGGAATCGAAGGCGGAATAACCAATGGCGAAGAGGTTCGCGTGC
>JAKEHD010000739.1 GCA_022615215.1 Blastocatellia bacterium | reverse complement strand
TTTCTGCCGCGCAAGACCTCCCGAACGTATAGCGGCTTCTATGGAAGAGACACGCGCCCGCCGCGCCTCTTCCCAGTTCGGGAACCGTCGCTTGAGGCTCTCGAAAGCGCGGTCGCTGTTTACGTTCGTGGTCGATTGCGAGAGTATGGTTAGAATGAGCACATCGAGCGGGTCAAGCCCCCGGTCAGGCACGGGGACGCCGTACACTGCCTTGAGATTCTGGATTATATAGGGGACGCTTTCCGCTGCGTCGACGGTCTCTTTTTCTTCCACGCGAAACTTCTACCACTGCCGGGCGATTGCGTGCAACTCCACCGGCCCTGATGACAGACCCAAGCATCACGATTCATTCGATAGTGAATAGCTTTGCGCGAGAGGAGCCGGCGTTGACAGCCTTTGCAACCGTTTGCAATAATCATCCTTCACGCGCGGCTGTAGCTCAGTTGGATAGAGCACCAGTCTACGAAACTGGGGGTCGCAAGTTCGAATCTTGCCAGCCGCACCAGGTTTTCAATAATCAAGGGCCACTCGCAAGGTGGCCCTTGATACTTTAGAGATATTTTGACAGCAACCTGACAGCATCTCTTGATATGCCAGTCCTATTGGCCGTTCCGCACGATTTTTAAAACCGCGCCCTGGAGCCATTCAGTTCTTGCGAATGAGCCGACGCGCAGCTATGCGTAGACGCGATAATCTATCTCTTGAAATATCGTATCGCGCGTCTCGACTTCGCCGAGCCATTCGGGGTCTATTTCGTTTCTCCGGATCATCTCATACAGCCTGTTGAAGCGGTGTATGTGATCGCGGAATCGCTTCTTTGCATACTCGACAGCGGTGCCCGTAGTGATGATGAAAGCCCAATCGGAGGATTCCGCCAGAAGGAGTTCGCGGGCGGCTTGATTGAGAGCACGCTTTGTCAAATCTTCGGCAGCAGGGTAGGCCCGCGCGAGTTCTATCATTCGGTCTTCGGCTATGTGCTGATGGCGATACATCCATTCGGTCTCGGTGTTGAGCCATACGCGGTAATACCCTTCGGCCCCCCAGGATGATGCCGCAGGTTGTTGCTGTTGGTTTTCCGGTTGCTCGGCCAGATAATCCATCGGCGTCACAAGCCTCACGTCCGATTGGTCGAAATGAATCTTGCGAATCACATGTCTTAAAAACTGCACGCCCTCGAACCACCAGTGGCCGAACAACTCTGCGTCGTAGGGCGAAACTATCAGGGGCTTGTGGCTCAACACGGAATTCAAATCGCGCGCCTGCTCACGGCGGCTCGTCACGAAATGGTCCGCATGCACAGCGGCTTTGTTTGCGGCCCATTCGGGCACATAGAGTTGCTTCTCTCCCAGATCGACTCGGCCCGTGACGCGGTGATACTTGATACCGAGATTTCGCCTCACGCCGTCGCCGAGCAGATAGGGCTTCACATAGTCGTAAGGACCGTCGAATCCCAGGTCGCGATAAAACTCGCGATAATCCCCGTCGCCGGGATAACCCTCGCTTGCGCTCCACACCTGCCGACTCGTCTCAACGTCACGACCGAAGGCCGCAACTCCCGATGGGGTGATTACAGGCGCGTATATGCCCGAGCGCGGCCGTGGGCTGCCGAACATGACGGCGTGCGCATCGGTGATGAAAAAACTTAGTTCCTCTTCCTTGAGGAGTTCATCGATACCTGCTTCATACGCGCATTCGGGGAGCCAGATGCCGCGAGGCGCGCGGCCGAAATGCTTTATGTAATTGCGCCGCCCCGTCTCTATCTGCGCGCGGCGTGCTTCGCGCCTCGTAATCAGAGGCAGAAAGGCGTGCGTCGCGCCCGAAGTCAATATGTCTATGCAGGCGGCTTCCTGAAGCGCGCGCCAGGCGCTCAGGAGATTGCGCCGGTATCGGTTTTCAAAAAGGTCGCGCGCCGACGTGAAATGATCGAGGTACATGCGCGCCGTCCGGTTCATAGAAGGGTCGTGGCGCGTGCGCTCGACCTCTTTTTCAGATAGCTCGACGAGCCTCGATACATGACCGAGGTATCGCTCCTGCAAGAAGGCGTCCGACAGCATCTCGCACAATGTGGGAGTAAGCCCTACAGTCACCCGCGCCTCTACGCCATCGTTTGCCAAGTTCTCGAAGACTTCGAGCAGAGGTATGTAGGTTTCGCTTATGGCTTCGAACAACCATTGCTCTTCGAGGAACTGCGCGTGCTCCGGGTGGCGCACGAAGGGCAGATGCGCGTGGAGAATGATTGCGAGCAGTCCCTGTTCCATAGCGGGTTCGAGGTTCGAGTAGGAATGGGATTTCACCGCGGAGACACGGAGACACGAAGAAAAACCAAGAAATAAATCTTTATCTCTGTGCCTCCGTGTCTCGGTGGTGAGTTTTTTCGTCTGTCTGAACACATACATCGAACTGAGGGGCGACCACCACAGGGCCGCCCGTACATGTCGCGTCATAAAACCCTTCGGTCTCGAATCATCTCTGCGCTCGATGGACAGACAGGGTTTTCCATGCCTTGCAGTGAAGAAAAGGGCGCAGGGCGCAAAGGGTGCAGCGAGTCTTCCATCTGCTCGCTGAATCCCGATGCTTTCATCACCTCGGCGAACTCCGCAGCGCCCGGTTTGTATTCATCTTCGATGGGCGCTTCCGTCGAGATCGTAGAGCGGGGCGTGCGCAGACGGTTCGAGTGTACAAGCGCGATGTAGCCATGAACGGGCGAGCGAACCCCTATCTCGAATTCGTACCGGCGGTCGGGAAAGACCGTCACCCAGCGATTGCCGCACCTTTCGGCTTCGAAGAAGGCTTCCCGGTGTTCATCGAGGTCGATCAGGCGCAGCGCCAACTGAAAGGCCATAACATCTTCGGGCGAAAAGTAGCGCGCGAGCGACTCGCCGGGCCTGTCGCGGACTTCCCAGTAAACGTACAGGCGAAACGGATCCTGTATCATCGCGCGAACCATATCCACATCATACTTATCTGGAATCGGAAGCCCCGGATCGATGAAAGGGGCTTCCATTTCAGCCTCTGAAAGCTTTTCCGAATCGACACCGACGGGCGAGCGGCTGCCGTCGAGGGCGGCCGTCTCGGACGGCGATGATGGGCGTGAAACCGACATTGAGCGTCTCCTTCGATAGTTAGTGAAGAGGAAGGTTTTATGTTATCGCCTGGCCGGTGTCAAGCGCGCAGAGTGTAAACCCTTGCTCGCACTCAGTTATTTGTGTTAGTTTCAATCACCCTGAACAAACTTTTTGCGTGGGGGGAGAGAATAATTTACATGGAAAAAACTACACAACAAAACACAATACAAGACAGTTTTCTCAACAGTGCCCGCAAGGAGCGGAGCAATGTGACGATATACCTTATGAGCGGCGTCAAGTTGACAGGGAGGATCAAAAGCTTTGACAAATATTCGGTGATTCTTGAAGCCGGCTCGCAAGAGCAACTGATCTTCAAGCACGCCATCTCGACCGTATCGTTACCGCGCGGAGGCGGCCGCGATTACCATCACACTCGTGCGCCCTCCATATCCGACCGGGAACACACGGCCGAACCTGCTGCCGCGCCGCCGGCCAGCACAGCTTTGAACCAGGAAAGATCGTGAGTTTCCGGCTCCGATTTTAAATCATCACTCCGAAGCATTGAGTTGTTGTCGAGGGGGCGGCGCGTAAAGATTTCTTTCTTATAAAGATTTCTTTCTTCGGCAATTTCAATAGACTGTGGAATGCATTCGTTGCGCGCAAACTTCATCAGAGGCCGCGCGTTGAACTGAGCCAGGCTCTCTCGCCGGACGCGGCGCTTGAGGAAAAAAGTCTTCCTTTTGAGGCGGCTATCGAGGGCCGGTGACAGTCAGGAGTTCTATCCTCACGCCGCCCTCGCGCGCTCAAACAAGGGCTCAGGATTTTTACGAGCGCCGGCCTCCGAACCAAGCTTTGCGCCACCGACCACATGCGCGGATTGCTCATAACGCTTGAAGGCATAGACGGGTGCGGCAAGAGCACCCAATCGGAGATGCTCGCCCGCGCGCTTCTCAATCGCGGGTTTCGCGTAGTATGGACGCGGCAGCCGGGCGGCACTCCTTTAGGCGAGAGGGTGCGCGAAATCCTGCTGGCCAACGCGAGCGCGGGCCTTTCGCCTCTGGCCGAACTCCTGCTTTACGCGGCCGACCGCGCACAGCATGTATCCGAGTTGATAAGGCCGGCCCTCGAAACGGGTCGCATAGTAATCTCCGACCGATACACCGATTCTACGGTCGCTTTCCAAGGGTACGGCCGCGGGATTGACCTTGAGGTCATAAACGAA
>JAKEHD010000738.1 GCA_022615215.1 Blastocatellia bacterium | reverse complement strand
CCGTTGGGGGGATTATCACCGATTTTTCGGAACTGCACCCTCCTTTACATCATTCCTTTCGTTCACTCGAAAATCATCCCTCGTTGACTTCGCCCCGGTTCAGACAATAGAATAAGCGTTGCCCAATATGCTTGAAGCCGCCTTGAATCGAATAGCCCGGTTTCAAGCCCTGTGATTCTTTGACGGAGGTGGGGATGACGGAAGAGATCGAAAATCAATCCGAAGAACAAATTAATTTCCGGGGCGGATGGAGGGGGCTGTATATTTTTATCCTCGTCTATGCCGCGCTTCAAATAGTTTTACTTTATCTGTTCACGCTTGCTTTCAATAATTCCTGATGCATACCAGCGACTGGTTGATCTTCGCTCTCTATATGGGAGGCACTATTGCTCTGGGGCTTTGGAAGAGCCGCAAGGGCAAGGATATCGATGCATACTTCCTGGGCAATCGCAGCATCCCCTGGTGGGCCGTAGGGCTTTCGGTGATGGCCACTCAGGCCAGCGCCATCACTTATATCGGAACGACCGGGCAGGCATTCAATGACGGGATGCGCTTCATTCAGATATACCTTCCCCTGCCCATAGTCGTGATCCTTCTCTGCATCTTCTTCGTGCCCTTCTTCTATCGCGCAAAGGTCTACACGGCTTATGAGTATCTCGAAAGAAGGTTCGACACGAAGACTCGCGCGTTGACTAGCTTCCTGTTTCAATGCTCTCGCGGCCTGGCCGTAGGCATAGTCCTCTACGCTCCGTCGGTCGTCTTATCGGCCATCCTCGGTTGGGATGAACGAAGCACGATTCTCTTGATGGGCGTCACCACGCTCGTCTATACGACGATAGGCGGAGTCCGCGCAGTGGTATGGACCGACACCTTGCAAATGATCTTGATGTTTTTAGGGCTGTTCGTAGGGCTGTATCTCGTGATCTCTCAAATACCTGATGAAGTGAGCTTATCGGAAGCGGTATATCTCGGCGGGGTTGCCGGTCGCTGGAACGCCATCAACCTGTCACTCGATTTGACCGACAGGTACACGTTGCTTTCGGGGCTTGTGGGCGGGTTCTTTTTGATGCTCTCATACTTCGGCTGCGACCAGAGCCAGGTGCAGCGTTATATAACGGCGCGCTCGCTGAAAGAGAGTCGCATGTCGCTCGTTATGACCGCCCTGCTCAAAGTCCCCATGCAGTTTTTCATCCTCGCTACGGGAGTCTTCCTGCTGGTCTTCTATCAGTTCGAGCGCCCGCCCGTCTTCTTCAATCCGGCAGAGGTGCGACAGGTCGAAGCCAGCCCCGCGCGCGAAGAGTTCGAGCAGAATCGACAACGCTTCGACTCCGCCTTCGAACGTCGCAAAGAGTTGAGTTTCGAACTCCTCGAAGCCCGTCGCAACGGCGACCAGACCCGAACCGAATCGCTTTTGACCGAGTATCAGGACGCGAGCAAGCAGGTGCAGGAAGCGCGGAAGCGGGGCGTCGACCTCGTCCGAAAGGTTACGGGCACGCCGAGCAACGACGTGAATTATGTTTATCCTTCTTTCCTCTTGAAGTACGTGCCTGTAGGAATACTCGGGCTGATGATATCGGTCGTATTCGCTGCGGCGATGTCATCGATCTCCGCCGAGGTAGCGGCGCTATCGAGCGCCTCGATGGTCGATTTTTACAAGCGGTTCTTCAAGCGCAAGGCATCGGATATTCATTACCTGCGAGCCAGCCGAATGTTTACGCTCTTCTGGGGACTCTTCGCCACCTTCGCGGCCACTTATGTGGGTCGGCGGGGGACTTCGCTCGTCGAAACGGTCAACACCGTCGGCTCGTACTTTTACGGCCCTATACTCGGGGTCTTTCTGCTGGCCTTCTTCGTCAAGCGCGCAAACGGGAACGGAGCTTTTACGGGGGTCATTCTAGGGATGATAGCTGTTGTGTGCCTGGGATTGTTTACAAATATATCGTGGCTCTATTACAACGTGGCCGGCCCGCTGGTCGTGGTCACACTTGGAACGCTGATAAGCCTCCTGTTTCCTGAGCCGCCCGGCGCGAAGAGTTCAGCGTAGCCCGTCAGCTTCAGTGCAAAAATCCATCGGTTGGGATGATCAGGCTGCGCACGTAACACTCAAGGCCACTTACGAAAGTCAGTCATTATTGCGCTTCATCCGCTTGACGTAATCGGCGAGTGGTTCGAGTCCGACAGCGGCTCTACGCTTATCTACATTTGCCTCATCCTCAATCGGAGCGGGGTCGTATTTCCCATCAATAATCGTCATTTGCGTCCCGTAGACCTGCGGCTTGCCTTCTGCCACTCGTACACGGTCAGTCAAATAGGCCAAATCCGTACCACTAGCCTCTTTGACCTCAACAGCTTTTTCGAGCAACTTCAAGCATTGCTTTTGAAACTCCCGATCCCGGTCTGCGTGTTGAACCAGAAGCCAGGCAGCCTGTGCGCCATCTTCTCCCACCATGCTCTTGCCGGGCCAGCCATATTCCTTGACTATCTGTTTCATACGTTCGGTGTTTTCTTTATCGATCTTCAGCCATCGGTCGGCGAGGCCTTGCGGAATCGCCCCGCCATTAGGAGCCGCTTTTAACGCTTCTATTCGGATGTCTTGATCGACCTGCTCTCTTTTCAGCAATTCTTCGCGGAGAGTTGGGTTGCTGATTGACTGAGCAAAAGAAATAGCAGCCAAACTAAGGAAGGCCCAAACGAAGAAAAAACACTTACGGTTCACCTTTATCTCCTCTATTTCACTTATTCTGATGCGCAGTGTTCCGATTCATCGAGGTTACGGTTTCAATCCCCGGTCTGAATTCAAACTTTGCCGCTTCAGGGGTCTCTCGTGCTACCGGCTCCCGGATTTACTCTTTGGTTTCCTCTCTGGTTTCCTCTGTTACCTCGGTTCTGGTTATTTCGCTGATTCTGCTGTTGCTCGCGCACGAGGCGCTCCGCTTCCCGCTGATCGGGCAGGTATATGAATATCATCTCTCCGTAGTTGAGTATGCCCTTGTAAGCGCGCACGGAAGGGCCTTTCATAGTTGTGGCGACCCCTACGATGGGCCTGCTCTCGATTTTGACGTCATCGCGGAAAAACTGCTCCAGCGGATCGCGCTGATTATTACCCTGATTCTGATTTCGGGGCGGAGTCGGTTGTTGAGGTTGAGCGGGAGGTTGCGGTTGACCCGTGGGAGGAACAGCCGTGCCTGTCCCGCTCACAGTGCCGCTGGCCCCGCCCTGACCTGTAGTACCGCCGGTCCCCTCGGACGGTTCTGATTCTTCGGATGTGCCGGGGACGCTGATCGTAGGAGCAGGAGGACCGGCGAACAACCAGTAATCCTGAGGGATGAACACGTTGGGTTGCGATGCATAAATATTGAGCGCAATCGCAATCCTCGGATCGCCCACGCGCACAGGTTCCCAATCGGCATTCATCAGAGGGTCTGTCATCGCCGAGAGCCTGGCGAACCGTCTCTCAATAGGCCCGTCGTTGACGCCTTCGACCAGTTTATCGAGTTCGAGCAGATACCCGTAAGGCGGAGGAGGCGTCCGAAAGTTCAGTATCGTCAGCCTGCCCCTGTTGTAGTAGCGGGCTATGGCTTCTGCCATCTGCTCACCGCGATACATCATCTCGGCCTCTTTGTCCCGCTGTACCTGAAACCTCACGCTGGGGACCACCGTCGAAACGAGCACCATGCTCATTATCCCAAGGGCTAAAATCAACCCAAGCAAGGCCCATCCTCGCTCGCTATCATCATTGTTGCATGCGTTGTGAATACGGTTGCTAATCATTCTTTTTTACTCGGCAGAGGAAGTTTCTTTTTGATTTCATACTGAGTATGAATCACTTCCAACTCTCCATCGCTTATAGACTCTATTCGCCATACTCCCCGAACCGTATCTCCCTGCCCCAGCCTCGTCAACTCCTTCGTCCCCGACATCTCCAATAACGCCAACTTCCCGATTCGTCCCACATACTTGAACGGCGGGTCGGGCGATTGCTGTATGACGAACGAGGCTGAGTTCGAATAATACTTTCCGGGGTCGCTCTGTGATTTGACCTCGACGCTGAGGCTGCGCGCAGAGGAGTATTCCTGCGGCTGCACTTCTGTCGAGAGGCTTGCCTGGTTCACGCGCTTAGTCTCGCGAGGGCGACCATCGATGATGATTTGTGCGTCATCGGGGAAAGCAGTTCCGATGACGGTCAGGGTGAAGGTGCGAGGCGTACCAGCGACGACGCTCTGCGGCTGTAGTGCTCGAACCGCGATCGGCGGCGGCGGTGGTGGCGGTGGCGGCGGTTTCGGCGGCGGCACATAATAAGCGAATATATTGCCTCGCGGGCCGACCGATGCGCTGCCCGGCTCCCCTTTCAGCATAGCCAGGTCGAGCGGGACGCTCTCTGCGAGTTGCTGATCGAGCAGCTTTTCCTGGTCAGCGGGCGCTGAACGATCAGGGGCGGGCGACCGCGCAGGCGGCTGACCGCTCGCCGCAGGGCGATTGCTGTTTTGCGCCGCCGAACGTGACCGGGGCGCAGGGGTCTTTAAAAAGAATTGATAGACCGCCACGACTGCCATCAGCGCAAACAGCGCGCCCAGGACGATCTTTTTGGTCTTCTCTGATGATGCTTTATTCAAGCGATAACTCTCCGACAAACTTCAAAATCAAGGCGAATGGTCATTCCGTTTGAAAATACGCCGACAACTCGATTGAGAGCGAAACGCCGCCGGAGGACGATCTTCGCCCGCGGCCGCCCCCGTCGGTCGTTTGCTCGACGCTTGAAAGTGTGATCGAGTGAATGGCTATGAAATGCTCGTTATGGTCCAGATCATTTATGAAAGCGCGCAGGTTGGGATACTGGCCGATCACGCTGAAGCGAACATTGAGACGCGGAAAGATATCCGTTCTCTGCTCTTCCTTCTTGCGTTTGGAAGCCTCTTCTTCCTTACCTTCGACCGGGCGGTCGAGCTTCATATCGAGGCCGGTCGCAAGGGCGACGTTGTTCTTTCGGGCGATCGCGTTTATATCGTCTATAAGCAAGATTCGCCCCTTGTAGATCGACAGCAAATGATCGCTCTTGAACGCTTCGAGGCTGTCGAGCGCCTGCCTCGAAGTATCGACGTTATCGGTGCCGCCCTCGCCGGGCCGGTTAACGGTCTCCATTAATACACGTTGCTGCGCGGCCAGTTCCGCTTCCAGCTTCTGTAGACGATCCTGTTCGGGTCTCAGAGAAACGAAATAATAAACGGCGACCAGGATCAGAAAGGCCAACACCAGAAGCGATACGGCTATCTCTCCCGCGCTGAGTCCGAAAGGTTTCGAGGGCGAGGGCAGGCGGCGCACCTCGAAACGTGAAACAGGTTCTCTCACCTGACTGCTCATCACGCTCCTCCTCTCGATGGCCTGTATCTCAGGATGAGAGTAAAAGGCGTTTCGCTGCCGTCGGACTGCTCCTGAACGGCCTGGTCTATGGAAAACAGACCGTTGGATTGTTCGAGTTTGGTCATCATCTCGGTCATCTGCGCGGCGCTCTGGCCTATGGCTCTCAACTCCACGCCGGCAGCGGCATCCGTCCCTCCTTCGAGTATCTCACTGATGACGATGCTCGTGATGCGCGCATTGTCGGGAACGTACTTTTCAATATCGCTGACCATTTTGTTCCAGGAGAAGGCTTTGAGGGCTATCAGTCGGCGCGCCAGGGCAAGCTCATCCAATTGATCCTGGGTCAAAACGATCTTGCTCGCTTCCCTCTCTCGCTTCTTCGCTTCTTCTTCTTCTCTGATCCGATTTACTTCATCGGCCTGAGCTTTGATACGCCTGCTCACCTGATCGGCCTGCGCGCTTACGGCAGCCTTCTCCGCCGCTATCCACAACCCGACCCAGAGGGTTAGAAAGAAGATCGCGGTCACGGCCATCCAGAAAAGCCTGCGGTTGGTAAAAGGGTATTTCGATAGATTCAAACTGGTTCGCATCGTTCTAAAGAATAACTGAGAAACGCTCCTGAAAGCAAAACCTAAAGTGTAAATCAAACGACGCAGCCGATTTCGTCCGGGACGACTTCTTTTCCTCAAAGGAGCCGCCCTTTCGATTCTCGCCCGATCCGATTCGTCCGTTCATCCTCTCGCATTCTCCGCTCTTTACTTTTAATGATTTCATCAGGGGCAACCCCTTTGGAGGGCAAACGCATCCTGTCGAAGTAAGTTCCCTTTGTTTGAACCCCGTTAATCCGCCAACAGGAGAAGGCGCTTATGTCCGCAACCGAAAATAATCGCGTAGACGAAAGCATATTATTGTATTGCCCGGCCTGCGCAGGGGAGTATCCTCTGACGTTTCAGATCTGCCCCGCGCATGGGCTTCCGCTCACGAAACGCAAGCTTGGCGTCATCGCAATCGCACCTTCGAATGCAGGCATTCAAATAGCCGAGCGCGGCGGCGAGCAGCCATCCGAGAGCGAATTGATCGAGACGATAATCGCGTCCGACGAAGCAATGCCTATCACACAGGAAGAAACCATAGGACAGCCCTCTCTCCCTCCTATCCAGACGGTCGTCCGCAGCGAAGAGAGCTTCGAAGAGAGCGCCGCTTCGATTCGACGGCCCACGCGGCAGGGCGAACTGTTCGGTTATGAGCTTGCCTATCTGGAAGAACCTGGAAGCGATGGCGCGCAGAGCGCCGAACGTCCGGGATTTCGCATCGCGGCCATAGCCCTCGTCATCGCGCTCGGCATATTCGCTATCGTCGCTTTATACACTATATTTTCAGCCGGAGCGCGAAGGCCCTCTTCCGATCTGAATGACGCAGACAAAGAAGCAGCGATGCTCGAACCCTCACCTTTCATTCCTACGCCCCAGGAGGCGCGCGATTACGTCGAGGAAGAACCCGGCACCGCCGAACCCGAAAACACCGCGCCCGACAAGCCGACCCCCGAGGCGCGGCCGCAAAGACCATCGCCTCAGTCTACTCAAGGGAGCGGCGCGGCCGCTCCAGACCCACACCGGCAGACGCCGCAAGCCGACCCGCAACCCCGACCGGCACCCAGGAGACCTGTGATAGATGTTTCAGCGCCCGTCCCCTCGCAGGCGACCGATGGGCGCGTCTATGCGCGCCTGGTGCGCTCGCGCGCAAGAAAGACGCCTGCGGGCTATCGCTACGATCTCACATTCAACATTCAGGAGCGCGCGGGGCGTTCCATGCGATGGGACCGTTTGAATATATCATCCGTTTCAGCAACAGGGACGAGGCGCGATCAGACGCTTCCCTTCCCTCATTACCTCGGCTCATCGGGGATGCTGACCTTCACCGTGAGCGTAGAGATGGCGGGCAACTCGGAAGCCGACTGGCGCGGGCGCATAGTCTGCACGGGGGTTGGCGCAGATAATAGTGGAACGCCGCTACGAGCATCTTTCGGAGCTACGGTCGCTCCGTGGTGAGGGGCGCACAAAGGTTATTCAAAAGTAGGGGCAGACCTGTGTGTCTGCCCCTATCAGGGCGCACACATAGAATGAATACATTTATTGTGCGCCCCTACTCGTCACTGTTGTGCCCCTATCAGGGCGCACACATAGGTGCGCCCCTACTCATCACTCGTCACTGTTGAGTAACCTTAGTGTTGGCGGTTTAAAATAATCTTCTTTAGAGTTTGACGGGGCCGTTAGCCGCCTAGCGCACGACACGAATCAAGACCGATAAGAAGGGCGAGATGGCCCCTCTTATCGGCTGCCTGGTTTTGCGTCACACTTGTTACCACCTGCGAGCCTGGCCGTATTGGCGGTATCCCTGCTGGTATCCTCTGTAGAAGCCATTGCGGTACGCCTGATTGCCGTTTCTGAAGCTGCTGTGACGACTCGGGTTGAAAGAATCGTGGTCCTCGGCGTCATCCAGCCCTTCCTTTAGCCCGTTACGTAAGCCTCTCTGCTCCTCGCCAGAGTTATATCCCCCGTAACGACCGTAACGGCCGGAATCGCCGTAGTAGGGATAGTTTCTGCGAGTCCCGTAGCGATAGGCGTTGCGATCTCTTTCCCGTGCCCTTTGACGTGCGCGTTCTATTGCGCGAGCGCGTTCTATCTGCCGACGACGATTCCAGTCACGATTCCGGTTATGGTCGCGGCGGTCATTTCTATCGCGTTGCCAACGATGGTCACGACTCTGAGCCTGAACTGTCGGGGTTGAAATAACCCCTGTGAACAACGAGAGGCTGAGTGCCATAACCAGTCCTGCCGCAACTTTCTTTAATACTTGCCTATTCATGCCTGTTTATCCTTTCAATTAATTCCCCCCCGATAAGATCACCCTTGTTGGGTATGATTCCTCAAATCCGACTGAAGTTGGCCTGTCCGATAAAACAGATCATGGGAACTTCACTCCTTGAAATAGAGGGGCATACTTCATCGGCTGGCAATAGCGTTTTGGAGGCATTATAGTTTTTATTATCTTTGACGAAAGAGGATTGCGATGGAAGAACCACGACATACGAACCGGCTCATCGATGAGACGAGCCCTTACCTGCTTCAGCATGCGCATAACCCTGTCGACTGGTACGCCTGGGGACCGGAGGCGCTCGAACGCGCGCGAAACGAAGACAAACCCATATTGCTCTCCATAGGATATTCGGCGTGCCACTGGTGCCACGTCATGGAGCACGAATCATTCGAGAACGAGGAGATCGCACGCTTGATGAATGAGAGCTTCGTCTGCATAAAAGTCGACCGGGAAGAGAGGCCCGACCTCGACTCTATCTATATGAACGCCGTCCAGATGCTGACGGGGCACGGCGGATGGCCTATGACGATGTTTTTGACTCCCGACCTGAAACCTTTCTACGGCGGCACATACTTTCCGCCCGAAGACCGTCACGGCCTGCCCGGATTCCCTCGCCTGCTGATCGCGGTGGCCGATTCGTATCAGAAACGCAGACAGGAGATCGAAAACAGCGCCGATGCCATCACGGCGGAACTCGGCAAGCTCAACCGCTTTCAGCCGTCGGGAGAGATGCTCACCACAGAGATACTGAACCAGGCATTCACGGCGCTGATGAAAAATTTCGACCGCCTGCATGGCGGCTTCGGCCGCGCGCCGAAATTCCCTCCCTCACAGACATTGATGTTCCTGCTCCGCCACCATCACAGAACCCGTTCGACCGAGGCGCTCGAAATGGTAGAGACGACCCTCGAAAAGATGGCCGCCGGAGGCATGTACGATCACCTCGGCGGCGGCTTTGCCCGCTACTCGGTCGACGAGCGATGGCTCGTGCCTCACTTCGAAAAGATGCTCTACGACAACGCCTTGCTCTCGCGCATATATCTGTACGCTTATCAGGCTACGGGGAAACCCCTCTATCGCCGCATCGCCGAAGAGATCGTCGAATACATAATACGCGATATGACGGATCGTTCGGGCGGCTTCTATTCGGCCGAAGACGCCGACAGCGAGGGCGAAGAAGGAAAGTTCTACGTCTGGACGAAGGACGAGGTGATAAGGCTGCTCGGCGAACGTGAGGGCGAAGCGTTCTGCCGCTACTTCGACGTTACGGACGGGGGCAATTTCGAACACGGCAAATCCATCCTCAACACGCCTCGCTCGATGGAAGAGGTGACCGCTGAGATGGGAATCGGTCTTGATGAACTTGAGAGGATGATCGCTGCTGGAAAGAAGAAGCTCTTCTACGAGCGCGAAGGCCGCGTGCGTCCTGGAAGGGACGAAAAGATTCTCGCGGCCTGGAACGGCTTGATGCTGACTTCGCTTTCGGAAGCGGCGCGCATCCTCGGACGCGACGATTACCGCGAAGTGGCGGCGAGAAACGGCGACTTCATCCTGCAAAACCTTACCGAAGACGGCCGATTGCTTAGAACTTACAAAGACGGTCGCGCGAAGCTCAACGCTTATCTCGAAGACTATGCATTCATAGTCGAGGGGATGCTTGCCCTTTACGAAGCGAATTTCGAGTTGAAGTACTTCGACGAGGCGCGTCAGCTTGCGGATAGAATGATAGAACAGTTCTGGGACGAGGACGACGGGGGATTCTTTTTCACTTCGGCAGACCATGAAGAGTTGATCGCGCGAACCAAAGACTACTTCGACAATGCCATACCTTCGGGGAATTCGGTCGCCGCGCTATCTCTGCTCAAGCTCGGCCTGTTGACCGGTGAACCCCGTTACGGGCGACACGCGCTCGCCATCCTTCGCACTATGCACAGGAGTATGTCGCGCCATCCGAGCGCGTTCGGATACCTGCTCTGCGCGCTGGATTTCTATCTGTCGGAGCCGAAAGAGATCGCCATCATCGGCCCGACCGATTCTCACGAAGTCAGGTCGTTTATAGAAGAGATATACTCGCGCTATCTGCCCAACAAGGTGCTTGCATCAGGCGTAGACGCACCCTCTGCCGCAGCGATAAAGCTTTTGGCGGACAGACCCGCGATGGAAGGCAAGCCGACCGTGTATGTGTGCCGCAACTACACGTGTCTCGCTCCGGCAACGAGCCGGGAGGAGTTGGCCGCGCGCCTTGATGAATGAGTTATCAGCCGTCAGCCGTCAGCTATCAGCCATCAGCCGTCAGAGTGGAAACTGAGAGGTGAAAATCAAAGGAGCGTATAAAAATCATGACTGCCATTAAGACCGAGCCGTTCGATGAGCTTGCCCGCGACTTCTGGGCATGGCGGGCTGTGCATCAGCCGCTCACTCACGATGACATCCCGCGCATAGAGCGCCCTCACGATTGGACGCCCGACTGGTCTCACCGGAAAGTCGAAGAGCGTCGCAAAGACCTCACGGAATTCGAAGAGCGATGGAAAAATATCGCCCCTGCGGAGTGGACTGTTCCTAAACAGGTCGATTACCGCTTGATAGGGTCGGCCCTTGCGCGAGTGCGATGGGAACTCGACATCACGCGAGGCTGGCAGATCAATCCCAAGTTTTATGTCGATCATACGCTTGGGGCCGTCTTCGTTCAGCTTCTTCAACCGCCCCCGTTCGACGTTGCTCGCAGTTCGACGATTATCAATCAACTGACCTCCATACCGCGCACAGTAGAAGGCGCGAAAAAGAATCTCGAAAGCACCGCCGTCGGGCCGTTCGCGCAGGCGGCGCTCGAAGACCTGAAAGATATCGGGCCGCGCTTACTGGAATTCTGCCGCGAACTCAAGCCTCTGCTCGCGCATGAAAGCGCGCAACATATCGACGAGGCGACGCGCGCGGCCTGCGACGCGATGGAAGCGTTCCGCGACTGGCTCGAAGAGCGATTGCCTTCCATGCAGGAAATCACCGCCGTCGGGCGCGATGCATACATATACTTCCTGAAAAACGTCGCGCTCATGCCCTTCGCCCCGGAGCATCTGCTCGAAATGGGGAGACAGGAGTGGGACCGCTCGGTGGCCTTCGAAGCATTCGAGAAGAATCGCAATCGGCGGCTGCCCGAGCTTGCGATCTTTCCCAATCAGGAGACTCAAATACTGCGCGAAGAACAGAGCGAGCGCGCCATAAGGTACTTCCTCGAACAGAAAAATATTCTGACCGTGCCCTCGTGGCTCAACCATTACAAGAACCTGCCGCTGCCCGCTTATCTGAAACCGCTCGCGGGGCTTGGCGTCCTCGACGATCTCACTTCGGAGATGAGATTGAAAGATGACGGTCTCCGCTATATCGATCCGCCTTCGAAGGATTTAGGTTATTTCGAGCTATCGGCCGCGCGTGACCCGCGCCCGCTCATAGTGCATGAAGGGATTCCGGGCCACTACCTTCAGCTATCTATTTCATGGGCGCACGAAGACTGGATCAGACGCCGCTATTACGACTCAGGCTCCAACGAAGGCATAGGCTTCTACGCGGAAGAGATGATGCTGCAAGCAGGACTCTTCGACGACAGCCCGCGCACGCGCGAGATCATGTACAACTACATGCGATTGCGCGCCCTCCGGGTCGAAGTCGATGTAAAGCTGGCCCTCGGGCTCTTCACTATAGATGAGGCGACCGATTACCTTCAGGCGGCCGTGCCTATGGACAGAGAGACGGCGCGCTTCGAAGCGGTCTTCTTCGCATCCTCGCCCGGCCAGGCCATCACTTATCAGATAGGCAAGCTGCAAATAATCGGTTTCCTGGCCGACGCGCGGCGCATCCAGGGAGAAGCTTTCGACCTGCGAGCTTTTCATGATTACTTGTGGAAGAACGGCAACGTCCCCATCGCGCTTCAAAGATGGGAGTATCTCGGTCTGCGTGACGAAATCGACCGCCTCTAATCAGCTATCAGCTATCAGCTATCAGCTAT
>JAKEHD010000737.1 GCA_022615215.1 Blastocatellia bacterium | reverse complement strand
CCGGAGTCCAGGAGTGAGATCTGGTTTCAGAATCGAAGGGCCAGGCACCCGGGACAGGCTGGCAGGGCGCCCGCGCAGGCAGGCGGCCGGTGCAACTCGGCCCCCGGTGGGTGTCACCCTGCTCCCTCCTCGATTCGATGGAATAAACAGCGTAGCGCAAAAGTCAGCGAGTTGAAGGATACATCATCGAGCATTTGAAATCCAAGCGCCTTGCACGCACGATCATCAATCTATATTCGATTCTGGAAACCGTCGGCGCGAGTCGCTATAATCTAGGCTCGCTTTATGATGCGGCAATCAAAATAAAGGAGACGCTATGAAAGAAGTAAGCCCACAGGAAGCATACGACCTTATGCAAAACGACTCGGACTATATCTATCTCGATGTTCGCTCGGTGCCCGAATTCGAAGCGGGCCACCCGGCGAGCGCCATCAACATTCCTCTCCTGCACCTGACCCCCGGAGCGGGAATGTCTCCCAATCAGGATTTCCTGGCGGTCGTCGAAGCCAACCTGCCCAAAGACGCGAAGCTCGTCATAGGATGCAAGACCGGCGGGCGCTCGGCCCGCGCATGCGAGATGCTCTCTCAGGTCGGCTACACCGACACGGCGAATGTGCGTTGCGGTTTCGTAGGGGCGATGGATAATTTCGGCCAGATGATTGAGCCGGGATGGGGCACGCTCGGCCTTCCCTCTTCGACCGAAAGCGGCGAGGGAGTGAGCTATGAATCGCTCGCCGCGAAGGCGGGAAAGTGACGCCGCGTGCGCGGACAAAAGAGTTTTTCTTCGGTAAGCCAGAGATTTTATGCGCGAAATAATCGAGCGTGGAAAGGTTATCTATGAAGCCGATCATGCCTGTCAGTAAAAAGTCTTTTCACATCTTCTAAAGAAACATCTGCCAGGCTTTCAACAACCCATTCGGCATCCGAGAGTTCCTCTCTGGGGTAAGAGTTGGTAACGGCGAGGCATAGCATACCGGCGCTGTGCGCGGCCCTTATCCCATGAAACGAATCCTCTATGACGAGGCACTCGCCGGGTTCGATATAAAGATTTCTTTCTTCATAAAGATTTCTTTCTTCTGTGTCTGCCCGACGGGCGTTGATGGCCGAGCAGGCTTCGAGAAAGGGGTCCGGGTGCGGCTTGCTCCGCGCTACATCTTCCGCGCTGACTATGATCGGAAAGTAATCCCGCAGGCCGCCGTGTTCGAGCACCAATTCGATTTCGCGCCTGAGCGCGCCCGATGCTATCGCCATCGGATACTTGCGCGCAGCCTGATTGATGAACTCCGCCACTCCGGGAAAGAGTTGCAACCCGGCGCGCATTACGGGTTCCAGGTATTCCGCTTTGCGCCTGACCAGCCCGTCCAGTTCTTCTGCCGCTAAAGGCTTTCCCTTGTCGGAAAAAACCGCTGTGAAACAACCGCGATCATCGAGGGCCAGGTAGAGGCGAAGATATTCATCCTCGGTCAGTGTGACGCCCTCTTCGCCGAGGACTCTCTGAAACGCGGCGAAATGCAGGGCTTCGGTATCGGCTATCACGCCGTCGCAGTCGAATATGATGGCCCGGAGCATAATGACAGTCTTCAGCTATCAGCCGTCAGCCGTCAGTGCAAGCATTCAACCACAGATAACACAGATAACACGGATAATATCTGAGAAATCTGTGTTATCTGTGGTTCGAAACTTTGACTGATAGCTGATAGCTGATAGCTGTATGAGTTATTGCTTCTGTTTAGAGCGTTCCGCCAATTGCCTGAGCGCCTTGTCAGCCTCTTCCCGGTCTATCGAACCGTCATTGTTCAAGTCGAGTGCCTTGAAGGTGCGCTCGTTGCCCATTTCTTCGGCGGTGATCTTGCCGTCTTTGTCCTTGTCGAATTTCGCAAAGAGGTTGTTGACAGCGACCCCGCCGGTCGCCCTGGCCTGCACTTCGGCCATGGCCGGGAAGAACTGGTTGAGTTCTTCCGAGGAAAGCTCTTTGCTCTGGTCTTTGTCCAAAGCGGAGAAGACTTCGCCCACCCGCGCAAACTCTTCGCGCGAGACTTTAGTATCTTTATTGGCGTCCATGAATTGAATGAAACGCTCGCCAGTGCCCGCGCCGCGCCCGCGGGAACGGTTCCACTCTTCTTCGTCTATGGCTCCGTCTTTATTCTGATCGAGACGGTCGATCATCTGAGGCGGAAACGTTTCCGGTATCTCGTCCTTGCTTATCTTCTTGTCTTTGTTCTTGTCGAGGTCTGCGAATTCCGGCATCTGGAAATTGCGTCTGCCTTCGCCCCCTCCCGGACGGTCGCCGCCTGCTCTGTCGCCTCTCGACCTGTCGCCTCCCGGCCCATCGGCACGGTTTCCTCTGCCCTGGCCTCCCCCGAGAGCCTGAAAGAACTGGTTGAGTTCTTCTTGCTCAAGGTCTCCGCTTTGATCTTTATCCAGTGTGTCGAAGACCTCGCTGATTCGGGCGAACTCATCCTGCGAGACTTTTCCATCACGGTTTTCATCCATAAACTGTGTGAATCTCTCGCCGAGCCGGGGACCGCCGCCGCCGCCGCCGCCAAACCGCCTGCGGGCACGGTTCCACTCTTCTTCATCTATGGACCCGTCTCTGTTCTCGTCGAGGAAATCGAACGCCTGGGGCGGAAGCATTTGCGGCATTTCATTCCGGCTCAATTTCTTGTCCTTGTTCTTGTCGAGGTCTGCGAATTCCGGCATCTGGAAATTGGGTCTGCCCTGGCCGCCCCCTCTCCTGAAACCCTCCGGGGGCATATCTTCCTGAGCGGCAATCGTTATAGCGCCGCCCAGCATCACCGCCATCAAAGCTGACCATAAGAATAGCTTCTTCATTTTTATACCTCCGCCGACGCTACTAGAAGTTGAATCTCAGCGAAACGTCTATCCTGCGCGGCTGCTGATCGGAACTGTTAGCCGTGCCGAAGAAAGGCGATGTCAGCACACCGTTGAACCCTCTGAAGTTCGTGTGATTGATCAGGTTCCTTACATTGACGCTCAAGGTCAGATTGTACTTCTGACGCTCGCCGCCGAACCCACCGCCGCCGAATCCGCCGAACCCGCCACCGCCGCCACGACCGCCACCGCCGCCACGACCGCCACCGCCGCCACGAGGTCCGCCACCGCCACCGCCACGAGGTCCGCCGCCCTGACCGCCGGCGTTGATACGGTTTTGATTGCCGACCGGCCCGCCGAATCCGAACGTCTTCGAGAAGTTCATATCGACTCTCAGTCGGCCCGGTCCCTGCCCGAAGTTGCGCGGGATTATTTCGTCGCCCGGCAGCGGGTTCGGATTGAAGATGCCGAACTCTGTGACTATCGCCTCCGGGTCGCCGAGGTTGGCGAATGCGGGCCTGTCGGTAAAGAGCGTATCATTGTTATTGTCGCGGCCTGTGGTGATGTTGAAAGCGCCGCCCGTCGCCGCATTGACGAAGGAGCTTACGCGAATGTTCCAGGGAAGAGTTACAGACCCCGATGCGAAGATAGTGTGCCGCGCATCTATTCTCGAACGCCCGAACTCGTTCGACAGGTCGAAAGCATTCGCCGGGCTTGTGCCTGCGCCATCCGTGTCGTTGCGCGTGGAAGCCAGAGTGTAGCCGCCAAATAGCGTGAACCTGCGGCTGAAACTCGTCCTTACGAAGGCCCTGAGTTCGTGGCGCGTAGAAAGCCCCGTCGATTCATACTGAAGAATCGGTCCCTCGTCGGGGAAAGGTTTCACGGCCGTTCCCTGTCCGCTCGCGACAGGCGCGTTGATGTTTACGGTGCGCAGCAGATGGACTCCCCTCTGCCAACTGTAAGTGACCGTAGCGAACACCCCCTTGGGCAATTGCCGCTCGTAGCCCAGGGTCGACATAATCGAGTAGGGCGCGTTGAGATGATCGGCCTTCGTGCGTATGGTCGGCTGTAGGGCCGTCACACCGTCGAACACGTTGGGTATATCGGGGAAGAACCCCGGCTGTTGTATGACGAACTGTCGTTGAAGCTCGCCGTTGAGCCTTATCGTGTCGAACGTCAAGCCCGTATCGAGGAAGTCGTAAAAGACGCCCGAACCGGCGCGGATTGTGTTCTTGTTATTTTTGTCGAGCACCCACGCGACGCCCACGCGCGGCGCGAGATTCAACTTGTCGTCGAGGTGTGTCTGGAATTCCTGTCGCACTCCGTAGGAGAGCGTCAGGCGATTGGAGACTTTCCAGTCGTCCTGCACGAAGAAGCCTGATTGCCACTGTGTAAGCCCGGCGAACGGATCGCCCTGGACTATTGAAAACTGCGTGGGCCGGTAGCCCGACACTCCCCTTACCACGCGGCTGTAGAGTTCTAGCGGAGTGATGAGAGTGCGGTTTCCCTCGGCGTCGCGAATGGGCACACCGCCCGCGTCGCGCTCGAAGTCCGTGCCGAAGGTGAAAGTCCCGCCGAAGTTGGAGCGGTTCAGGCTTTCGATGTTGAATGCTTCGGTACGGAAGCCCGCCTTGATCGTGTGGTTCTTGTAGGTGTAGGTCACGTTATCGACGAATTCCAACTCGTCGTTTCGATTATCCGAGAACAATGAGTTCTGATTGCCGCCCGAATTGAAGGCTTCCAGCACGCGAATGGCCGTCGCATCTGTGAGCGCCCGCGAAGTCGTGGTTCGGCGGCTGAGTTGCAGCCGCGCTTCGTTGACCGCGTGCTCGGTCACGATAGAGGTGAGCGAAAATCTGAGAGTGTCTTCGCGCGAATTTCTCGTAGACCCGCGCTCCGGCAGGTCGAACTCGCCTGGAAGGCTCTCGGACTCGCTGTCACTGAACCTGTATTGCGCGCCTATTGTGTGCTTGCTTGTGACCAGATAATCGGTGCGAATGGAGAAATTCGAGCGATGGGTCGGACTCGCAACCGTTGCTGCAAACGATGTCGGGGCGAATGTCACAGGGTCGAGAATCGTGGCGTTTACGACATCGTTTTCGTCCGTTCCCCTGCGGCCGAAATCCATGAAGAACCCGAAACGGTTGCGAATGATCGGCCCGCTGAAATTGACGTTGAAGTCGCGGGTTTGCACAGCCGCCCGTGTTGGCGAGAACGCCTCGCGAGCGTTGAGCGCCTCGTCATTGAAATTCAAACGCAAGCCCCCGTGAAAGGTGTCTGATCCCGGTTTGGTGATGATCTCTATGCGGCGGTTTCCGGGTTCTGAGAATTCCGCCGAAAACGGATTCGAGTTTATGCGGATCATCAGGATCGCCTCTTTGGGCGGAATGCGGCCGCGTTCGAGAAATCCTCCGACGTAGACCGACGCATTATCTCCACCGCCTGCGGCTCCTGCCATCTGGCGGAGCACGTCGAGAAGCTCATCCGGGTCGTCGGGCAAGGCTTCGAGGTCTTTTTCGGTCAGCGTGATGGCCGAGAGGTTCTTGTCCGGGTCGGTCGAGATGCCGGGCGCTTCGGCCGTCACCTCTTCCTGTTCTTCGATGAAGACCTTCAGCGCGACATTGAAGGCTTCGGTTCTTTTCGCAGTGAGGTCTATCTGTTGGCTGAAAGTGGCGAACCCTTCGACCTCGATAGTCATCGTGTAGAGGCCCGGCGCGACGCCTGTGAAACGATACTGGCCCCGTTCGTCGGTTTGCGCCGTGTACTTGCGGCCCTTGCCGTCGTCCAAGACAATGGGCACGGCGACCAGGAACGCGCCGGTTTCATCGGTTACGATCCCTCGCAACTCGTTAGCGCCCTGGCCGTAAGCGGTGGCAGGGGCGACCAGTGCGCCCAGGTGAATCAGCATAAGGAGCATGCTCAAGGTTGCAGCCAAACTCTTTTTCATCGTTATTGCTTCCAACTTCCGTTTCAAAATATCGCTATCCACTGGTTTGTCGAACTTATGGGGCCGTCGGGTTCGATCTATAAATTATTCATTGCGGTGACGCATCACTGCTTTTTGTTCTTCTCCCTCGACTCCTCGCGCCTTCGGTTGCTTTCCTCAACCATCTTTTCATACTCGGGTAACTGTTCCGGAGTGAGCAGGGCGCGCATACGCTCTCTGCCCTGCTGCCTGACGGCATCCATGCGAGGTTCTATGTCTTTTCTTATATTCGCGTACCCCTCGAAGGTCTCGTCGAGAATCGCCTTGACGCCGTTTTGCTGCTCCTCGGTGAGGTGGAGCCTGTCGGTCATCTTTTTAAGAATGAAATGCTGCGGCGGCCTATCCCTACCGCCATTCCTGGGTCCCTTGGGATTATTAGAGTCAGTCGTGCTCTTATACAGGTTCATAGCCAACGCGCCTCCCGCGAAACCCACGTTTTACGAAGACCGGACGACGCTCGAAGAAGAATACAGCGGCGCACACGGTGTGCGGCGCGAACTG
>JAKEHD010000736.1 GCA_022615215.1 Blastocatellia bacterium | reverse complement strand
TCGTATATCGACGCTAAAAACCGTCATCTTATTAACCAGGGGCATAATCGCCTCAGAAGGCGATGCGAAATTTCCCCCGTCAGCTAAAGCAGACGGTCCCCATTTCGCGGAGACTTATGGACGAAATAAGAGCAGACGAGATAAGTAAGATAATACGCCAGCAGATCGAAGGCTACGACACAGGGGTCGAAATAAGCGAGGTCGGCACGATCATCAAGGTGGGCGACGGCATCGCTGAAATATACGGCCTTGAGCGCGTCATGTCGGGCGAACTTCTCGACCTGCCGCACGAGGTCGCGGGCATCGCGCTCAACCTCGAAGAAGACAAAGTGGGAGCGGTGCTCTTCGGCGAATATGAAAAGATCAAAGAAGGCGATCAGGTCCGCCGCACCAAGCGCATCATGTCGGTTCCGGTAGGCGAAGAGTTGATAGGCCGTGTCGTAGACCCACTGAGTCGTCCGCTCGACGGCCGCGGTCCCATAGACACGGGCGGAAAGTTCAACCCGCTTGAGAAGATCGCGCCCGGCGTCATGGACCGCCAGCCCGTGCGCGAGCCTATGATGACCGGACTCAAGGCCATTGACTCGATGGTGCCGATCGGTCGCGGTCAGCGCGAGCTTATAATCGGCGACCGCCAGACCGGCAAGACCGCAATCGCCATAGATGCGATCATAAACTCGAAGGGCAAAGACCTGATCTGCATATATGTCGCCATAGGCCAGAAAGAATCCACGGTCGCCCAGGTCAGGAAGACGCTCGAAGATTTCGACGCGATGGACTACACGATCATAGTCGACGCAGCGGCCTCAAGCCCTGCGGCCATGCAGTACATAGCGCCTTATGCGGGATGCGCAATGGGGGAATACTTTCGCGACCGGGGCCAGCACGTCCTATGCATATACGACGACCTGTCGAAACACGCTTGGGCCTATAGATCCATATCGCTCCTGCTTCGCCGCCCGCCCGGCCGTGAAGCATATCCCGGCGATGTGTTTTACCTGCACTCGCGCCTGCTTGAGCGCGCGGCCAAACTTTCGGATGCGCTCGGCGGCGGGAGCCTCACCGCCTTGCCTGTGATCGAAACACAGGCGGGCGACCTTTCGGCATACATCCCGACCAACGTCATCTCTATAACCGACGGCCAGATATTTCTCGAAGCCGACCTCTTCCATTCGGGCGTGCGGCCCGCGATCAACGTCGGCAACTCCGTCAGCCGCGTCGGCGGGTCGGCCCAGATAAAAGCCATGAAGCAGGTCGCGGGCACTTTGAGATTGGACCTTGCGCAGTTCCGCGAGCTCGCGGCATTCACCCTCTTCGGCTCGGACCTCGACAAAGCGACTCAGGCGCAGCTCAACCGCGGCCAGCGGCTGACCGAACTGCTCAAACAGTTGCAATACTCGCCCATGCCTGTAGAACTTCAGATCATAGTGATATGGGCCGGGACGAACGGATTCGTCGATGATATAGCCATCAAAGACTTGAAGAAGTTCGAACAGGGACTCTGTTCTTTCCTCGAAAACACGCACAGCGGATTGCTTGAAAAGATACGCGAGCGCAAGTCGCTCGATGACGAAATCAGCGAGGAGATACGCGCGGCCGTCATCGACTTCAAAGAACGCTTCACGGCTGACGCGGCCGGCGCAACATCGCCCGCAGCGGCAGATTGAAATAGGAGTCAGCCATCAGCCTTCAGCCTTCAGCTTTTTTCCGCTCTGTAGCTGATAGCTGATAGCTGATAGCTGATGGCTGATAGCTGATAGCTGATTATGGCAAACCTTCAAGATATAAGACGGCGGGTTCGTTCCGTCCGCAACATGCAACAGATCACAAAGGCCATGAAGCTGGTCGCGGCGGCCAAGCTCCGTCGCGCGCAAGATCGCGTGATAGCGGCCCGGCCTTACGCAAACACCATGAAGCGCGTGCTCGCTCGCCTGGCTGCGCGCGCTGGTGATTACAAGCACCCGCTGCTTGAAAGTCGCGGCGACGAGCATTACGTGCTGGCGCTCGTGACCGCAGACAAAGGGCTGTGCGGCGGGTTCAACACGAACCTCATAAAGGCCGCGCAACGCTTCATCGAGGAGAACGAAGGCAAACGTGTGGAGCTTGTGACCGTAGGCCGCAAGGGGCGAGATTTCTTTCGCCGCCGCAAAGTGCCCATCGCAGGCGAGTATATAAACGTCACCGCGCAGGCCGTCACACACGACGATGCCGCAGAGATAGCCCGCAGCCTTATGGATATGTACACGGCGGAAGATTCGACCGTAGACCGCGTCTATGTGCTCTACAACGAGTTCAAATCCGTGCTGTCGCAGAAGGTCACAATCAAGCAATTGCTGCCCATCGGCGCTGAAGAGTTCGCTGAAGAAGAGACCGGCGAGGAGACTGCGCGCACGGCCGAAAAGGGCGAAGTCCTGATAGATTACCTGTATGAGCAGCCGCCCGCCGAGATATTCGGCCGACTCCTGCCGCGATACGTCGAGACGCAGGTCTTTTACGCCCTTCTGGAATCGGTAGCAAGCGAACAGGGCGCGCGAATGACCGCGATGGATTCGGCTTCGAAGAACGCAAGCGAGGTCATCGATAAACTCACGCTCAACATGAACCGCGTGCGCCAGGCTTCTATCACCCGCGAGATCATAGAAGTCGTATCAGGCGCGCAGGCCCTCGAAAGATAGATGCATCGGTTAGCAGCGAAAGCGATAAGGTACTGGCTGCCTGTCGCCGTGTGGATGGGTGTGATCTACTATTTTTCGACCGATACGTTTTCGGGCGATAACACTCGCGGATTGATCGAAGAGATATTCGACCGGTTATTCCCTGGCGCAAGCTCGCAAACCATAGCCACGATCAATTACCTCACGCGCAAGTCGGCGCACTTTGTAGCTTATGCTTTCCTTGCCGTGCTGCTCTTTCGCGCATTCCGCTCCGGCAGCGCCGTTCGATGGCGAATCGGTTGGGCCTTATACTCGCTCGCGGTCGTTGTGTGCTGGGCGCTGCTTGATGAATATCATCAAAGCCGAACTCTGACGCGGGGCGGCTCGATATACGATTCGCTCCTCGACATATCGGGCGGGTTATTTGCGCTGATTGTGATCGCATTATTGAATCGGCGAAGCAGTCGTAATGAAAGCGATGATATAGAGCGGGACCGGAGATTTTAAGCGATGCGGGATTGTGATAAACTCTCGGCTATGACAGTAACACTCGAATTGAAACCGGAAATCGAAGCCAGCCTTGCCAAACAGGCTGCCGCCGAGGGCGTGTCGGTGGAAGAGTATATTCAAAGCATACTCGAAAGCATCACATTCGCGCCCGCCCCGGCAACCCGGCAAGAACGGGCGCGCCTGTTTGAAGAGTGGATAAAAAGCCATTCACACCTTGAAGCCGCGCCGCTTTCGGACGAAGCCATCAGCCGCGAGGGCATCTACCGCGAGCGGGAAGACCGTCAGCTATGAGCTACCTGATCGATACAAATGTTTTGCTTCGTCTTATTCAAAAATCTCACCCTATGCACAAAGACGCGGCTGACTCTATCAGAAACCTGATGGCCGCTGGCGAAGAGCTTTGCATTGTCCCGCAAAACCTGATCGAATTCTGGGCGGTGGCCACGCGCCCGGCGAACTACAACGGATTGGGACTGACTATTGATGAAGCCGAACAGGAACTATCAAAGCTGAAAAGCATTTTTATATTACGGCTGGATATCCCGATAATCTTCTCCGAATGGGAAAAACTTGTGAAGCATCATAAGGTTGCCGGGCGACAGGCGCATGATGCGCGACTGGTTGCAGCAATGCTGGCGCATGGCATCTCGCATCTGCTGACTTTTAACACCGATGACTTTAAGCGATTCGCCGCCATAACCGCTGTCAATCCTCACGACGTGATGGCTCCTTGAAAAACCATGCTGTGAACCAAAAGGAGACCTCTGAATGTCATCGCTGAAACAATCACATTTATGCTATTTTATTGAAGCGATCAATTTCCGTATCAGAGAAAGTAGAGATGAGCGAGCACATATTCGACGTTATAGTGATCGGGGCAGGGCACGCGGGCTGCGAAGCGGCGCACGTAGCGGCGCGTATAGGCGCGCGTACTGCGCTCGTCACGCTCGATCGAAACTCCATAGGTCAGATGAGTTGCAACCCTGCCATAGGCGGCATAGCCAAAGGCCACCTCGTCCGCGAGGTTGACGCGCTCGGCGGGATAATGGGCCAGGTCATAGATGCCACAGGAATACAGTTTCGCCTGCTCAATCGCAGCCGAGGCCCTGCCGTGCAATCGCCCCGCGCTCAGGCCGATAGAAATCTCTACCGCAACGAGATGCGGCGAGGGCTTCTCCTCACTGAAAACCTCACGATAGTCGAAGGCGAGGTCGCCGAAATCAAGATCGCAGGCTCGGCCGTTGCGGGCGTCGAACTGGCCGATGGCACAGTGATAGATGGCCGCGCGGTCGTGCTGACTACAGGCACTTTCCTGAACGGGTTGATTCATGTAGGCAAAAAGACCTTTCAGGCAGGACGGTCGGGCGAGCCTGCTTCGATAAGGCTCGCCGCACGGTTGCGCGCCGTGGGATTCAAAACCGGCAGGCTGAAGACGGGCACGCCTCCCCGGCTCGACGGACGCACGATAGATTATTCGAAGTTCGAGCGTCAGCCCGGAGATGAACGCCCTGTGCCGTTTTCGTTCAAGACCGAAGAGATCAATCGGCCGCAGATAGAGTGCTTCATCGGTTATACGAACGAAGAGGTACACGACGTGATCCGGCGCAACCTCGACAAGTCGCCCCTCTATAGCGGCGATATACAGGGCATAGGGCCGCGCTATTGCCCCTCGATAGAAGACAAGGTCGTGAAGTTCAGCGAGAAGCCGCGCCATCAGATATTCCTCGAACCCGAAGGCTACAGCACTTATGAAGTCTATCCGAACGGCATATCGACGAGCCTGGCCGAAGAGGTGCAGCTTGAGATGGTCCGCAAAATTCCGGGGCTTGAAAATGTGAAGATGCTGAGACCCGGTTACGCTGTCGAGTACGACTTCGTCGACCCGCGCGAGCTTTTCTCCACGTTCGAGACCAAGCAGGTTCGCGGCCTCTTTCACGCGGGACAGATCAACGGCACTTCGGGCTACGAAGAAGCGGCGGGGCAGGGGATACTCGCAGGGATGAACGCTGCGCTTTCGGCGCTGGGCCGTGAAACTATCACGCTCGACCGGCGGGACAGCTATATAGGCGTGATGTGTGATGATCTTGTCACGAGCGGGGCGGACGAGCCTTATCGCATGTTCACCTCGCGGGCCGAGATGCGCCTGTCGCTTCGCTATGACAATGCCGACGAGCGGCTGACTCCGCTGGCGCGTGAAGTGGGCGCGATTGATGAAGCCGATTACGAAGCGTTCCTCAAGCGCAGGCGCGACGTGGAAAGTGTGAAAGAATTTCTGTCTGATACTAAGGTGAGCGATCTCGCCGATGAGCTTGCAGACGCTCTCGACCTCGAAGGTTCGCCCGAAGCCTTGAAAGGAAAGCGCCTCGATTATCTCGCGCGTCGCCCGGATTTCAATGCGGAGAGACTTATAGGGATAGTCAAAGCGCGAACCGAGCAGGCGCTTCGCGAGCGCGAGATTACGGTTGCGCTCAACGACATAAGATACGCGGGCTACCTGAAAGATCAGGAGTCGCTTGCGCGCAAACGCGGACGCTACGACGATCTGGCGATACCGGGCGATATGGATTTTTCGAACATATCGGGACTGTCGAACGAAGTGGTGCAGAAACTCGGAACCGTCAGGCCCCGCACGATAGGCCAGGCCGCTCGCATACCGGGTGTCACCCCTGCGGCTGTCTCCATACTTCTGGTCGAGGCGCTCAGGGGTTGAAATACAGACAGGCGATGATAGATGTGCGTCAGACCCTATTTGTATCGTCTGCTTATAACTCTACGACTTGTGCTATTTGGACCTACAGATGATTAGGGAAGCAGGAAGAGGATGTTCAGAGTACCGGCTTCAGCCGGAATAGCTTGGTCGCTTAGGCCCCTTCCGCCTAAAGGCGGTACTCTGAACT
>JAKEHD010000735.1 GCA_022615215.1 Blastocatellia bacterium | reverse complement strand
TGGGAGTTCGTTAAAATCCTGCCTGGCGCATCGTAGGTTGAACCTTATCCATCCACCGATTTCCATCGGTGGGATTCGCGAGGAGCGCGCGCTGTCTGTAGGCAGGAATTTAACCATCCACCGATTTCCATCGGTGGGATTCCAGCAAGGGGAGTCGCCGCTGACGAAGGTAAGGCTTTCAAAAGGAAGACGAATGGTATACTGCGATCTTCTCGTTACTGCGATCTTTGTTCCTCAAGTAGCGCCAACAATAAATGTATTCATTCTGTCGCCTGTGGGATGCTTCTTGTTCAACTATGCCCCGACTTTATCGCAACCGCACCCCGGAGCCGCTCGGTTTCAGGTAGCGGCTCAACAGGATGAGAGAACTGCCATGTTGCTGTGTTGGAAGGCTTGCCCGATCTCGACTACACGGTGATAATCAGAGTGGAGTCGAGCGCGATGGAAAGAAAACCAGGCACCGCGCCCGACAGCGAGAGATTGTTTTCGAAACATTAACCTTTTTCAAGGAGCTTCCAATGTCAATAACCGGAACAAGATTTATAGCTGTCACGCTCACCATCGCCGCGCTTGTCGTCATTGCCGCAGCCGGTCGACAGCAAGTGAAAAACGCCGTTCCAGAAGCCGCTCGCCCTTTGCCGCTCTCTGCTGTGCGCCTGACGGGCGGGCCTCTAAAGCATGCTCAGGATATAGACGCGGAGTACCTGCTCAAACTGGAACCTGATCGCATGATGGCATACTTCCGCCTGCGCGCAGGGCTGGAACCCAAAGCCGAAGGGTATGGCGGCTGGGACGGAGACGGCAGAAATCTCACGGGACATATCGCAGGCCACTACCTCTCGGCCGTGAGCCTGATGTATGCCGCTACGGGTGATGCGCGCTTCAAAGAGCGAGCCGACTACATCGTCCGCGAGATGAAAGAGGTTCAAGACAAGCACGGCGACGGCTACCTCGGCGCTCAGGCCAAGGGCAAAGAGCAACTCGTCGAAGTTTCTCGGGGCAACATTCGCTCGGCAAACTTCGATTTGAATGGTATATGGGTTCCCTGGTACGTGCTGCACAAAATATGTGCGGGGCTGCGCGACGCTTATCACTACACGGGCAATCGCGCGGCGCTCGATGTGGAGATAAAACTGGCCGCCTGGACCGAAGGGATTCTTTCCAAGCTCGACGATGCCCAACTTCAGCGTATGCTCAACACCGAACAGGGAGGCATGTTGGAGGTGTTGGCAGACCTTTACAGTGACACAGGCGATAAGCGATGGCTCGCTCTCTCCCACCGCTTCGACCATCGCGCAGTGCTTGAGCCGCTCGCTCGTCAGGAGAACATCCTGCCGGGACTGCACGGCAACACGCAGGTGCCAAAGCTCGTCGGCTCGGTCGCGCGCTACGCTTACACCGGAGATAAAACGGACGGTGCCGCCGCTCGATTCTTCTGGGATTCGGTGGCGGGTCACCACAGCTTCGCCACCGGCGGTCACGGCAAGGACGAATACTTCGGCCCGCCCGACACGCTCAACGACCGAATAGACGGGCGCACCGCCGAGACCTGCAACATCTATAATATGATCAAGCTGACGCGCAAGCTCTTCGCGCTTCACCCCGACATCAAGTATGCAGAGTTCCACGAGCGCGCCCTCTTCAACCACATTCTGGCCTCTATCGACCCGGAGGACGGACGGACCTGTTATATGGTGCCCGTAGGTCGGGGCGTCCGCCATGAATATCAGGACATGTCGCGCAGCTTTACTTGCTGTGTAGGCTCGGGGATGGAGAGTCACGCGCTGCACGGCGAAGGGATTTATTACGAATCCGGCGACCGGCTCTGGGTGAATCTGTACGTACCCTCGACTGCCAAATGGGAGGCGGCAGGCGTAGACCTGACTATGGACACGGGTTTTCCCGAAGGCGAATCGGCGACCCTGAAACTCACGCTCAAAGCGCCGAGAGAGTTCACACTGGCGCTGCGTCGTCCCGTCTGGGCGGAGAAAGGATTCACCGTAAAGGTCAACGGCCAGTCTGTGAAGGATACGTCCAAGCCAGGTTCTTACGTCGAATTGAAACGGAGGTGGAAGAGCGGAGACACTGTGGCCTTGACTCTGCCAAAGACGCTTCGCCTGGAACCTTTGCCCGACAACGCGCGAGTGGCCGCCATTATGTGGGGACCGTTGGTGTTGGCCGGAGACCTGGGACCGGAACCTGCAAGGGGCAGGCGATCGGGACAGGCGACGAACATTCCCGCGCTTGAGGAAAAGAGTCTTCCTTTTGTGGCGGCGGAACGTCCCGTTACGGACTGGCTCAAACCCGTGCCCGGCAGGCCGGGTAATTTCCGAAGCGAGGGTGTCGGACGCGAGCAGGACGTGGAACTCGTGCCGTTTTATCGCCTGCACCGTCGCGTATACTCTGTCTACATGGACTTGTTCACGCCCGCAGAATGGGAGAAGAAAACCGCAGAGGTTGCCGCCGAACGAGAGCGGCATCGAAAGCTTGAAGCGGCAACGGTAAGCTTCGCGCAGCCGGGCGATGCGGAGTTGGAACGAGCATTCAACCAGAAGGGAGAAGAGACTTCACCCGTCCGCAGAGCGGAACGGACGGGCCGCAGCGCGAGGAAATGGTTCTCCCTCGATATAGCGGTCGACGAGACTCACCCGATGACTTTGATCGTGACCTATCACGGTGAGGAGCGACAGACGAGGACTTTCGAGATATTGGTCGACGGCGTGAGAGTCGGGGAGCAAACCGTAGAGCGGCACCGTCCCGGCAGCAGTTCGAAGCACTTCTTCGATGTCGAGTACGCGATTCCGGCAGACCTTATAAAAGGCAAGCAGAAGATCACGGTGCGGTTTCAGGCTACGGGCGGCAATGAGACCGCAGGGGTCTTCGGCGTCCGAATGATCCGCGCCGACGCGCAGAGATAAAAACAATCCTGAAGCAGCGCAAAGGTTATTTCGAGTGTCGGAATTGATTATGCCGAGGTCATTCAATCACCCGGCAAGAAAGGATGATCTGTTGGATATAGAGCGACTGCGCGCGGAAACACCCGGATGCGAGGAGCGCATTCATTTGAACAATGCGGGCGCTGCCCTTATGCCTGAGCCTGTGAAACGGGCCATCCTGGATCACATAGAGCTTGAGAGCCGGATAGGCGGTTACGAGGCTGCCGACGCGCGCCGTGAAGAGATTGAATCTGCATACAAGTCTGTGGCCCGCTTGATCGGCGCGCGTCCTCGAAACATAGCCTTCACGGAGAACGCGACCGCTTCCTACACTCAGGCTCTCTCTTCGATTCCCTTTGAACGGGGGGATGTCATTCTGACGACTCGCAACGATTATGCGTCCAACCAGATACAGTTTCTTTCCCTCCAGAAACGAATCGGCGTAAAGATCATCAGAGCGCCTGATGCCGCCGCAGGCGGAGCGGACGTAGAGGCGATGAAAGAGTTGATTCGTCGCCGTCGCCCCAGGCTCGTGTGTGCGACGCATGTTCCAACAAGCTCCGGCCTCGTGCAGAATGTCAGCGCCATCGGACAGGCGTGTCGTGACGATGATGTCCTCTATCTTGTCGATGCGTGTCAGTCCGTCGGACAGATGCCTGTCGATGTCGAAGAGATCGGGTGCGACTTTCTGTCCGTCACTTCGCGGAAATTCCTGCGGGGGCCTCGCGGCTCAGGGTTCCTTTATGTCTCAGACCGCGTATTGGAAAGAGGGCTTGAACCGCTCTTCATCGATATGAGAGGAGCGGACTGGATTGCAGAAGATCAGTATAGCCCGGCACGCGATGCCAAACGGTTCGAGAACTGGGAGTTCGCCTGGGCGCTCGTTCACGGGACGGGCGAGGCCGCGCGCTATGCGATGCAGGTCGGGCTTGAAGCTATACGCAACCGAGTGCGCACACTGGCCGACAGGTTGCGAGACAGTCTGCGCGCTCTTAATGGAGTGCAGGTGCTGGACCGGGGCGAAGAGTTATGCGCCATCGTGACTGCCTGGGTCGAAGGATGGGAGCCGGGCGCGATTGTAGCGGCACTGCGCGAGCGGGGAATCAATACATCCGCGCAGATCAAAATATATGCGTTGATCGACTACGATGAAAAAGGAGTGAAGGGCGCGCTGCGCATATCGCCGCATTACTACAACACCGAAGACGAGATCGACAGGAGCGTGTCGGCCATTCGAGAACTTGTGTCGGGGAAGCGTCAGTAATGCATGCTCTTCCAACGAACTGCTCGCCCGGTTTCTATCCCTTTTACTTGTACTCGCACGTGTGATGAGGTAATACTTTGGCTGAAAGAATTGCGAACCAATGCTGACCGAGATAGAAAGGGTCTCGTGATGAGAAAATTCGCCTTCCTGTTCATCCTTGTTTTATCGTTTTGCATAACATCTCTGATTCGAGTTGAATCTATAAAGGCAACGGACCCGCCCGCGCCTTACGGGCCTGTGCCCTCAGCGCGCCAACTTCGATGGCACGAGATGGAGTTCTACGGGTTCATCCATTTCACTATAAACACCTTCACGGATAAAGAGTGGGGCTACGGCGATGAAGCCCCCGATCTTTTCAATCCCACAGACTTCGACGCCGATCAGATTGTCCGCACTGCAAAAGAAGCCGGAATGAAAGGGTTGATCCTGACCGCAAAGCATCACGATGGGTTCTGCCTCTGGCCTTCGAAATACACGGAGCACTCCATTAAAAACATCGAGTGGAAGGGCGGGCGAGGCGATGTTGTAAAAGAGATTTCCGAAGCTTGCCGGAAACACGGTCTCAAATTCGGCATATACCTCTCGCCCTGGGACCGCAATCATAAAGACTATGGCCGTCCCGAATACATCACTTATTTCCGCAATCAATTGCGCGAGTTGCTGACCGGCTATGGGCCTGTCTTCGAGGTCTTCCTGGACGGGGCGAACGGCGGCGATGGCTTCTACGGCGGGGCGCGCGAGGTGCGCACGATAGACCGCGAAACCTATTACGACTGGGCCGATACATGGAAGATCATCCGCGAACTCCAACCCGATGCCTGCATCTTCAGCGATGCCGGTCCCGACGTGCGATGGGTGGGCAACGAGCGCGGCATAGCGGGCGACCCTTGCTGGGCGACTTCTAACAGAGAAGAGTTCGTTCCGGGCCGCGCAGACGAAGCCCGCCTCAACAGCGGCGACCGTCCGGGCACTCACTGGGTTCCCGCCGAGTGCGATGTCTCGATAAGGCCCGGCTGGTTCTATCACGCGAAGGAGGACGATAAAGTAAGAACCCCGCAGAACCTCGTCGATCTTTATTACAACTCGGTAGGCCGGGGCGCGTCACTGCATCTGAATCTGCCGCCCGACCGCCGGGGTCGAATTCCTGAAGCGGACGTGAAATCGCTCCGCCGGTTCCGCCGAATACTGGACGCGACCTTTGCCAGAGACCTCGCCCGCAGTGCGAAGGCCGACGCAAGCAACACGCGCGGCCGAGATAAGCGATACTCGCCCGCGAACGTGCTCGACGGTCGGCGCGACACTTATTGGGCGACCGACGATCACATCAAGACGCCTGAATTGATTCTCGATCTCGGTCGGGAAGCGACATTCAACGTGGTCCGCATACGCGAGCGCCTGCCGCTCGGCCAGAGGGTGGAAGCATTCGCGCTCGATCAATGGAAAGACGGCCGGTGGGTGGAATTCGCCACAGGAACTAGCATAGGCAACTGCCGTCTCGTGCGAGCAGAGCACATCACCACATCGAAGATACGGCTACGCATAACGCAAGCGCCCGTCTGCCCTGCGATAGCGGAACTGGCTCTCTTTGCGGAACCGAAGGAGTGAATCAGATGAGTTGGCGGTTCGGCAGGGATGAAAAGAATCGCAAAACAACCGGAAGAGGGCTATATGCATATTCGCGCCATTATTGTCAGTGTAATAATCACTTTCTCAGGCTTTGGGGTGAGTCAACAGACCGTATGGAAAAAGTTTGAAAGCGAATCGAAAAAGATTTCGGTTTCGTTGCCAGTGGGAGAAGATAGTCCTAATTTTATTGTTTTAGCTTTGCCAAATGAAAGTGGGGAAGAGGACCATCCGGGGAATCGAATGCATGGGCAGGAGGGAGATGTCTTCTATCTCTTTGATTATGCCGAATATCCTCGTGACATTGATGCCGAGTTGATCAACAAACTCATAAATATGTACACAGAGGGAAATAAACGGGAATGTAAGAAAATCAGCCTGAAGGGGGTTGAAGGTACCGAATGTAAGTGGAAAACTGAAGAAGCAAATGGAATGCTCCGTATCTACCCTGTCAAACGTTGCTATTATGCTCAAGTTGTATTCAGACCGTTCGAGTCGTCAGCCCCTGATAATACGTCGCTGTTTTTCAACTCGTTTAGCCTATCAGTTCAGAAATAATTGAACATGCACCTGACAGGTTGAACTTTGGATATAGAGTATTCCCATGACATCACTCAGTTAGCGGCTATTCCCCGACCAGATTGATTTGCATCGAGTTGCTCAGAAAACTCCGGCCCACTTCCTCACCATGTTCCGATCGCTCGCGCCCTATCACTTCCATAGTTGAGTCGATCTTGCTTGTAATGACTCGCGCTTTCTCGATATCGAACGTCATGGCATATTTGCTTTTGCCTGTCCAAGTCATCGACATGCTTTCATCTCCCTGCTCGGTTCGAAACATCTCCATGTCGTAAATTATATCTATCACCGCACGGCCGTTGCCGACCTCTTTCAGAGTGCCTGTCCCTTTGATTTTCTGTTGAAAGCTTGTGCCCTGCATCTCGACGGGAAGGGAGATTTCTATGGGCCAGCTTTCGCCGACCGCTACGGGTTTAGTCGAAAGCAGGAGGAGAGGGATTATCTGGAAGACCATCTGTTTGATATCGGTTCCGGGGAGCACTTTATTCGTGCCGCTCACGTCGAGCACCTTTCCGGTCTTGTCCATAGTGATGACGAAAGGGCGGTTTTCCATAAGGCCCTTCGCCTCTTCTATGCTCTCCCCGTCGACGGCCATATCTATGCGCGCAAATCGGCCATCCAGGGTCCAGCTTCCGTCAGGGAGGCTTGCTGTCACCTCTGTTTCGAAGATAGCGTCCATCGCCGCCGCCATCTTCTCAGAGCCGTCCGGAACACGCTCTTGCACTACCTCAAGCTTGATGTCGTGTTTGATGTTGTATTTGCTCTTCTGGCCTAAGGGCTGGGCCAGCTTGAAAGTGATCGGCCCTTGCGAATCCATCCCGCAGGACAACATAAACAGGCAGATTACCGGCAGCGATACTCTTTTCATAATCCTCACTTTCTTCCGATTCGATTCCTTCAGGAATCAGATTATCAATCGTAGCGAAAAGTTTCCACAAAATCTTTCGGCGGCTGTAATGATCGTGCTTCCAGGGTGAAGCGAGCCATCATTAATATATTTCCTGCAAAAGAAAAGCGGCCCACCCTTGAAGGCCATCGCTTTATTGCCATTCCGTGCCGCGTTCGATATTATCCTCTATTCAAATTCAGCCGGGTTAGAATGGCTTATGATTAAAACTGTTGAATGGACCGATGACGGCGTCGTGATGATAGACCAGCGATTGCTGCCTGCCGAGGAGCTTTACCCACTACTTAAAACATACGAAGAGGTGGCTCGCGCCATAGAAGATATGGTCGTGCGCGGCGCTCCGGCCATAGGGGTGTCTGCGGCCATGGGCATCGCTCTGGGCGTGAAGAATTCTTCTGCCTCTTCTGTCGAAGAACTCGATAGCGACTTCGAACGGATTTGTCAGCGAATGTCGAAAACGCGGCCCACTGCGGTCAATCTCTTCTGGAGCGTCGAGCGAATGCGATGGGCCTTCAAAAGCGCAAGGCGCGAGGGCGCTTCCTCAGACGATATAAAGAAGCGGCTCATCGATGAAGCGCAGGCCATTCACCGCGAAGACATAGAGAGCAATCGGCGCATGGGAAGGTTCGGGGCCGCGCTCATCCCCGATCAGGCAACAGTGCTGACTCATTGCAATGCGGGCGCGCTTGCGACCGCCGGATTCGGGACCGCTCTAGGGGTTATACGCGCGGCGGTCGAGGCGGGCAAGCGCGTCGAGGTGTTCGCGGATGAGACGCGCCCCTTCCTTCAAGGCGCGCGGCTCACGGCCTGGGAACTTGCGAAAGACCATATACCCGTCACGCTCATAACCGACGGCATGGCCGGGCACTTTTTGAAATCGGGCCGAGTCGATTGCGTGATCGTGGGCGCAGACCGCATAGCAGCCAACGGCGATGTCGCAAACAAGATAGGGACTTACATGGTCGCGGTGGCCGCGCACGAAAACAATATTCCGTTCTATGTCGCCGCGCCGCTTACGACCATCGATCTCAAGCTCAACTCAGGCGACGAGATACCTATAGAGTCGCGCTCCGCTGCGGAGGTCACACACTTTCGCGGCAACCCGGTCGCACCTCCCGATGTGGGAGCGGCCAACCCCGCTTTCGACGTGACGCCGCATCGCTATGTGTCTGCGATAATCACAGACCGGGGCGTGGCCCGCGAGCCTTACGATACGAGTCTGAGGGCGCTCTTTGAAAGCAAGGATGAAGGATGAGAGGAAAACAGCTGTCAGGGGTCAGCCATCAGCCGTCAGCCGTCAGCCATCAGTAGATTGCGGATTGCGGATTTATCACGCATCACGGCTGATAGCTGATAGCTGATAGCTGATAGCTGATAGCTGAATCG
>JAKEHD010000734.1 GCA_022615215.1 Blastocatellia bacterium | reverse complement strand
GTCGCCGCGCCCTCGAACAGGTCATAGATCTTTAGTCGCGCCCGTAGTCTATGCAGGGGAGCAGGGGCGCTTTTGCGCAGGGGTGCAGGGGCGCTTTTGCGCAGGGGTGCAGGGGCGCTTTTGCGCAGGGGTGCAGGGGAGCAGGGGTGCGGGGGTGCTCGGATTCTGACTTCCCTGTTCCTATGGCTCTTCTGCTCCTCTGCTCCTCTGCCCCCTTGCTCCCCTGCATAATTTCTCCCCTGCTTCTTCGCTCCTCTGCCCGACGAGAATCTTTTGAAGTCCTCCATTGACTACCACCGCGACGGGACTCTTCTTATACTGCTCGCAGAGTTTGACCGCATCCTCAAGGCGATTTTCACGCAAAGCCGCTTTAAACTCAGGGATGAACCGTCGCGAGTCTCTTCTGGCTACGCTGTATGCAAGCCATTGCCTCGACATTATTATTATCGAATAGAGCGACATGATTGAGAGTACGAAAGCGAAGAATACAGCACGCCAGTCTGTCTTCGAGCCACCGCTCCATAGCGAATAGTCCTCTGTTACGGGATCGATCACGTCGGCGGAATTGCTGATCTCGGCGCAGGTGTGGCAAAGGTTGAGAGGCTCGTCGCTTGCGCCTTTGGATTTAAGTTCGTCTTGCATTCCGGTTTTTGAGTCCGAAGCGGCGGGCGAATATACATCTGTCGCTTCCATAAGAAGGACATACCTCACCGCGCAGATGGCTGAAACTATCGCGAAGAGAATTATCATCTTCCGGCGCATAGACCCCTCCTCTACCTTTGATGGGCAACTGACAGATTGTGGCTTTTGATTCAACGGCGCTGCAACGTTAGACCCCGGAAATCGTTTGGAAGTTCCTGGCTGATAAATAAGCAGAGCGCATAACGGAAATTTTCATCGCTTGCGTCGCCCGCGCGCTTCACAAACCGGAGCGCGTGGTTCACAATTTAAGCGTCGAACGTCCGGCTTCAAGCGCACGAGGCCGGGCCATAACGATAACGATATTTTCAAGGAGGAAATTATGGCAGGAGTCATCCCGGAAAATTATCTCGACCTGTTCGAGAAAAAAGCATTCGCAAATCTGGCCACAGTGATGCCCGACGGCACCCCGCAGGTAACGCCCGTCTGGTGCGACTACGACGGCACACACGTTTTAGTCAATTCAGCGCGAGGCCGAAGGAAAGACAAAAACATGGAGAGCAACCCGGCGGTGGCGCTTTCCATACTCGACCCGGACAATCCTTATCGCTATCTCGAAGTGCGGGGTCGCGTCGCCGAGATCACCGAAGAAGGCGCTGACGAACACATCGACAAGATGGCCCAAAAATACCTCGGCCAGGACAAATACCCTTACCGGCAACCCGGCGAGGTCCGAGTCCTTTATAAGATCAAGCCTGAACGCACCTCGCAGATGGGTTGAGCAGGTAAGAACGATTCCTTGACGCATCAGGTGGCATGGTTTATCAAGTAGCGTCACAATCTTTCTTAGTGGGTGAGTTTCATACATGGGGTGTACGAAGTCTATGGCCATGCAGACCCTATCAACAATGTTGATCCGACTGGCCACTTTACTTTACAGCAAGCATTGGGCCGGTTCGATTCACCCCTGGCAGCTCGGCCCGAGTCCTTATGGAAAACTCTGACTCACCCCACTCGACAAGCGACCCTCTCTCATCGTGAGAGAGGGTCGAGACCAGGTTTTTTTTGAGCCGGTTGAGTTGAGCAGTAAGCTTGCCAATCTCAGCATAGAGTTCCTCTACTTCGAGTTGATGTGTAGCAATAAGATCAGCCGTTTGACGCTTTTTATCAAAAAGCGAATCGAGGTTTTTAAGGACCAGGTCGCGCCACTGACGGAGCAGATTCTGCGCCGGCTCAAAAAGAAGGGAAACTCGATTCCTTTTCATCCTCCGAGTGGAGCAGGTCCAGTAGAAGCCCTGTGTTGCTGGTCGCCTGGATGGCGCGCTCGTAGGCCCTGCCCGATTTTTTGAATTCGAAGATGCCTTCGGTCGCGCCTAGAAATTTGTTGATCGCTTTCAACCCTGTGTCGGGGCCGGATTCTCCGCCTACGATCAGTCCTTCGTTGAAATGAATCTCGCCTGTGACCGACGGCGATACTATCAGGAGCGCGCCCGTCAGGCGACTGTTCTCGATTATCTGTATAACGTCGAACAGGCTCACGAGCGCGAAATTTCCCGTAAGTACCTTCTGCGTCTGCGGAGCGGAGGGAGCCTCTTCCTGCAAACTGCCGGTGGTCGGGTTCGAGGGTTGCTTGGGCATAGGTTTGCCTTCGATGAAACTCTCGATGGTGGTGCGGTCCTCGGGTTTGAGGTCGAGGAAGTGTATGCCCATGCCTATTTGCGGCATACCATAACGCACCTCGCCGGTCACTTCGATCAGTACATCACGCACATAGAACCTCAACTTCAAGATGGTCCCCACCCCGTAGCAGGTCATCGAATCTATAAATATGCCCTCTGCGCTCAGGTCGTTTATGCGTGTGCTCAACCGCGCAAGGCCCGATCCTTCGCACTGCACCTCGCATATATAGGGGATGCGCTTTGCCGATCTTCTGTCCTTACTTATATTCATTAGAAACCTCTTTCGGTCCCACGCTTTTAGAGAACGGGACCGGGGCAAGATTGATAGAGCGATGAGCGATGAATGATGAATGCGGAATCAATTCATCGTTCATCGCTCATGATTCATCGTTCGCCACTTCCTCCTCATCATTTGCGCCGAGGGCGCGGAGTTTATTCCATATCAGATCGTAAGAGAAGCCTAGACGAGCCAGATGGTCGAACATACGGCGCACGCCCGCGCGGTCGACCGCACGTCCGTGAGTGCGCACGCGCTTCTCTATGGCACGGTCTATCAATGCTTCTTCTCCCACCTCGTCAAAAACTTCGTCGAGCGCCCCGCTGATCTCATCGCGCGAGACCTTCTTGCCGGCAAGCTCGCGCGCAAGCCTCGACCTTCCCATCGGTTTCGTCCTCACGCGGTAGTCGGCATAACTGCGGGCGAAGAGGCTGTCGTCAATAAGCCCCATCTCTTTCAACCGGCTTATACATTTGTCAATAGCTTCCCCGTCCGCCGAGGGCCTTGCGAGCAATCGCTCGCGCAATTGGCCTTCGCTGAGCGACCGCGCGGCAAGCATCCTGAGCGCCGTCGCCATGGTGCGCTTTTGCGCTCGCTCTCGGTTTGCGGACGAGATGGCTTCATCGTTTCGCTCACCCTCTCTGCGCACCTCCCTGACGGCTTCGTCCCGCGCGCGATTGCCGCGCCGCGCGCGGTTCATCTGGTTATCTGCTCTGTTCCTTCGAGTAGCCAATTGACGAATTGTTTGGTCTCGGGCTTCGACTGATCGAGCGAGCCCGTGCGCCTTCCCGACCGCTCCATATCTTCGCGCGCCTGGTCGGCTACGGACCTTACGCCTGAAACTCTCAACTTGAACTCATCCGGGTTTGAGGCTCCTGTCAGCGCCTCATCATAAGTTATCAACCCGCGAGAGTACAAATCAAACAACGACTGGTCGAAGGTCTGCATGCCGTACTGCGAAGTGCCCTGCGCTATGGCGTCGCGTATGAGAGCGGTCTTTTCGGGATTGACTATGCAATCGCGTATGTAAGGGGTGACTATCATGACCTCGACCGCAGGGACGCGCCCGTGAATCGATTCGGACGCGCGCACAAGCCTCATGGAGATGACCGCCCTGAGCACGCTTGCCAGTTGAAGCCGTATGGCCTTTTGCTGGTGGGGCGGAAAGACTGAGACTATGCGGTGTACGGTTTCTGTAGCATCGAGCGTGTGCAGGGTCGAAAGCACGAGGTGGCCGGTCTCGGCCGCAAGAAGGGCGGTCTCTATCGTTTCGTAATCGCGCATCTCGCCCACCAGTATAACGTCCGGGTCCTGGCGCAGAGCGCCGCGCAGGGCTTCAGAAAAACTCTTCGTATCGACCTCGACTTCGCGCTGATTCACATAAGATTTTTTATCGCGGTGAAGGAATTCTATAGGGTCTTCGATAGTGACTATGTGGCCCGTGCGCACGCGGTTTATATAATCTATCATTGCGGCGAGCGTAGTCGATTTGCCCGACCCCGTTGTGCCCGTGACCAGGATCATGCCCCGGTTTTCATCGCTGACCTTTTCTATCACGGAAGGAAGGCGGAGTTCCTCTGTCGTGCGCACGGTCGTAGGTATTACCCTGAGCACCATGCCTACTGTTCCGCGCTGTTGAAATACGTTGCAGCGAAAGCGGCCAAGCCCCGATACGCCGTAGGCTATGTCTATCTCGGAATTTTCGGTGAATCGCTGCTTCTGCCGGTTGGTCATTATGGAAAAGGCCATGTTGAGCGTATCTTCTCCCGCCAGGCGCTGTGTTTCGACCATGGGCTGTAATTCGCCGTTGACGCGGATGAAGGGAAAACTGCCTGCCTTTATGTGTAGATCGGACGCACCCTTGCTGCATGCTATGGTCAGCAATTGGTCTATACTCGGTGCCATCAGTGCTTGCCTCGCTAAAAGCTTAACCGGGGTCCAATCGAATATTGTGCGGGGACAATTTCGAGCGGCATCCCCTCCCTCACGGTCGGGGTACTGGACCGGGAGCGCCCGGCCATGACGGAGGTTCTGTCAGGCCGAATAGAATTCGGAAAAGGGGCTTTCTGAGAGCGACAACCGCAATATCTCTCAGTGCCCGTATTATAAACAGAACTCCTATACGGAGCAACAGTAATGATTGGCGGATTAGTCAGCGGTCAGCTTGTCATTACCAAAATTTTTCACTTTCGATTCGATGCCTTTCATAATGGCTTATCCAATCCTCCCTCAAGTAGGGTCGCCCCTTTGGGGCTTGCGCTCTCTTGCTTGCTCACTCACCCAGGCCGTTGACCTGGGCTGACATAAGGCTGCCACGTTGTGGCGGAACGAATATCCAACCTGTGATTCCAGCTATTGGGCCAAGTCCCGAAGCGACGCTATTATATCGGATCAAAGGCTGCCACGTTGTGGCGGAACGAATATCCAACCTGCGATTCCGCTATATGTAGTGGCCCTTTGAGGCCGTCACCCTATAAGG
>JAKEHD010000733.1 GCA_022615215.1 Blastocatellia bacterium | reverse complement strand
CGTTGGGAGGATTCAAGAAAGGAAGAGTCTATCGCTCGTAGGCAAGACATTAACTCGCCTCCAACTCCCGCCTGTGGGATTATGGCCGATTTTTCGGAACTGCACCCGCGAGTATTCAACCACAGAGAACACAGAGAATATCTGAGAAATCTGTGTAATCTGTGGTTCGAAACTTTTGGCTGACGACTGACGACTGACGGCTGATGGCTGACGGCTGACGGCTGACGACTGACGGCTGACGCCTTGCGCCGGACGGTTGCGGATTGTACAATGCGCGCAGTTTCAGCGGAGCCTGACAGTGCGGGCTTCGAATCGCTATCTCGACAACCAATCAGGAGGAACGCCATGCCTGGGAGAACGCTTTCGCGCGCACGTAGTTCTAATCGCAACGATAAACTTGCCAATCACTATTCCGACCGCCGATCTAAGTTATCGAGCCTGCTTATCGCGCTGAGGAGATCGGCGCTGACCGTAATCGTCCTTGTGCTCGTCGTGTCGAACATGCCTGCGAGGGAGGCGCGCGCCTTTGACGCGAGGCTTGAGAAGATCGCCCGCTCCGTGACTATTTACCGCGACGCCTACGGCGTGCCACACGTCTACGGCCCGACCGACGCAAGTTGCGTATTCGGCTACATATACGCCCAGGCTGAAGACAATTTCTGGCAAATAGAAGACAGCTACATAGGCGCGCTCGGCCGCGCCTCCGAAGTGCATGGCGAGAGGGCGCTCAATCAGGACTTGCTGAACCGCGCGCTTGAGATTACCAAACTCGCGCAGGCGGAATACCGACGCTCAAGCCCGCGCACACGCGAACTCTGTAACGGCGTAGCCGACGGGCTTAATTACTTTCTGGAGCGCAACCCGCAGGTCAAGCCGCGCCTCATAACCCGATTCGAACCCTGGCACGTATTCGCCTTCAACAGGTTCGCGGTCTATCAATTATTCATTTACGGCAAATCCGGCTTGCGGGCCGATGAAATCAGCAAGGCCGTGCAGCCTGTGGGCGCGGAATCCCCCGCAGGAAGCAATAACACATCCTCATCGGCCGCCGTTGAAGGGATGGAAACAGATGCCGAGATCGAACCCATGATCGGCTCGAATATGTGGGCCGTCACTCCGTCGAAGAGCGCGAGCGGTAACGCCCTCCTCTTCATCAATCCGCATCAGCCTTTCTTCGGGCCTGGCCAGTGGTACGAAGGCCACGTACATAGCGACGAGGGTTGGAACATGTCTGGCGCGTCGTTCTTCGGGTCGGGATTTCCCACCATAGGCCATAACGAATATCTCGGATGGAGCCATACGGTAAACGACCCCGACATAGCCGATGTCTACGTCGAGAAATTCGACGACCCTAAGAATCCGCTCAACTACGCTTATGGCGACGGCCATCGCAAGGCGACCGAGTGGACCGAGGCTATAAAGATCAAGACCGATAAGGGCGTCGAAAGCCGCAGCTTCAAATTGCGCAAGACGCATCACGGTCCCATAGTCGCCGTGCGCGACGGAAAACCGCTCACAGTGAAGATGGCCAGGCTCGAAGAGGGCGGCATGATAGAGGCATGGTACGCTATGGGCAGATCGCGGTCGCTCGCGGAGTTCAAAGCCGCGCTCGCGCGCACGGCCATCCCCATGTTCAATGCCATCTATGCCGACCGCGAAGGAAACATCTTCTACGTTTACAACGGAGCGGTGCCGCGCCGCTCGACCAGATTCGATTGGACTAAGCCCGTAGACGGCAGCAACCCCGAAACCGAGTGGCAGGGCTATCATAAATTCGAAGAGCTTCCGCAACTCACGAACCCCAAGACGGGCTTCCTTCAAAACTGCAATCAGACGCCTTTCACCACCACGAGCGAGGGCAACCCCGTCAAAGAGAATTACCCCGAATACATGACGCGCGAAAACGACAACGCACGCGCTCGCATCTCCCGGCGCATACTCTCCGGCAATGGGAAATTCAGCTACGAGAATTGGGCGCGCGCGGGGTTCGACACGACGATAATCGAATCGGAAACGCTCATACCTCAGATAATCGGAGATTGGGAGAAGCTGAAACAAACCGACGGCGCGCGAGCCGAAAAACTCGCCCCGGCGATAGAAGAACTGAAGAAGTGGAATCACATAAGCACCATAGAATCGAAAGCCATGACGCTGTTCGCTCTCTGGTTCGAGAAGATATTCAGGATGAGGGGAGAAGCAGCTAGAGACGAGTGGAAGAGGATCATCGCGCTCGAAGCGGCGATAAGCGACCTGAATGAAGCATTCGGCACATGGGCCGTCGCCTGGGGTGAGATCAATCGCCTTCAGCGCGTTCACACAGGCGGTGAAGAGGCGTTCAGCGACGCCCGCGAGAGTCTGCCCGTAGCGGGAGCGGCGGGACCGCTAGGGGTCGTCTTCAATTTCTACACCCGGCCCGAAAAGGGTCAGAAGCGGCGTTATGGGGTTGCGGGCCATTCATTCGTCAGCGTGGTCGAGTTCGGACCTAAACTCCGCGCGCGCTCCATACTGCAATTCGGCCAGAGCGCAGACCCGGCATCGCCGCACTATTTCGATCAGGCGCGGCTCTATGCCAAACGCGAATTCAAACCCGCATGGTTTACGCTCGAAGAGATCAAAGCCAATTCAAAGAGCGTCTATCATCCGGGCGAGAAGCCTCGGCGCAAGGCCGCTTGAAATAGGCAGGGGTGCGGGAGTGCGGGGGAGTTTGAAGCGATTTATCGAAGCTCAAATCAATCCAAACTCCCTACCTCTTATAGTTCTTGTGAGAGACGGGTTTTCGGAGAAATCCGTCGCAGAACTTTCTTATGATACGCACTCCATACCATAGAATAGTATGCTGCGTTTAAGCGTATGGCTCCTTGCTAATCCGTGAGAGGTTACTATAGATTACAAGCCAGGAAGCGATAACTCTCAATATTTCAGTATGATTTGAGGAAAGAAGCAGTGCTTACTCGGATTGAGATAAACGGTTTCAAAAACCTGGTTGATTTTTCCATTGATTTTGGCCCTTTCACTTGTATAGCCGGTCAAAATGCTGTCGGCAAGTCGAACTTATTCGATGCAATACGCTTCCTTTCCTTGCTTACGGACCATACGATCATGGATGCGGCTCTACGTGTGCGTGGTACAGGAATTGACACGGGCGATATTCGTGACCTTTTTCAAGTAGGAAAGAATGATCGAGTAAACTCATTCAAAATCGCCGCAGAAATGATAGTCAATCCTAAAGTGAAAGATGATTTCGGTCGTCCGGCAGAAGCGTCTTCCACGTACTTACGTTACGAAATAGAAATCGGACATGAACCGCCTACGCAACGTGGCACATTAGGTCGTATGCTTCTCCTTTCCGAATCGCTCAACTACATCACAGAGGGAGATGCCGCATCCAAGCTAAAGTTTCTGCACAGCGCAAGCCGGTTTCGAAAGAAAGTCGTGATCAATAAGCGGAGAACTCAATCGGGATTTATATCCGTGCGACAAGCAGCCGATGGGCAAACAGAGATCATTGTGCATCAAGATGCCGGGTCACGTGGACCAGGACAGACGGCACCAGCTAGTACGGCTCCAAGAACGATTGTAGGAACCTCCAACACATCGGTAACACCTACGATATTGGCCGCGCGCCGCGAGATGCAGGGATGGCGATTTTTAGCTCTTGAACCTTCAGCTATGAGAAAACCCGATCGCTTTCAAACCGACCCTTCCATTACGCCTAACGGTGGACATGTCCCCGCGACTATTTACAGACTTGCAACTGAAGCGGAGAAGCGAGGAGAGGATCGAAGTACGGTATTTGCCTCTATTTCATCACGTTTGGCTGAATTGGTGCCGGTAGCAGGAATAAATATTGATATAGACGATGTGCGACAATTACTCACACTCGAAGTACAAGAACAAAGCGGAGTCAGACTTCCAGCCGCATCATTATCTGATGGAACCCTTAGATTTTTAACCTTGTCTGTACTGGTTGCAGATCCTTATTCTCAAGGACTGATTTGCATCGAGGAACCGGAGAACGGTATTCATCCTGCAAGAATGAGAGAGATGGTTCAATTGCTCAAAGACCTGGCAGTGGATCCTTATGAGGAACCCGGACCTGAGAATCCATTTCGACAGGTCATTGTCGCAACTCACTCACCCGCTTTTGTACAATTGCAAGATCGTGAAGATATTGTCTTTGCCACAGAAACATTATTAAGAGGTTCCAACGGTCAGCCTATTCGTACCTTAAGATGTCGGTCGCTTGACAAGACGTGGCGAGCGGCAACAGGAGAACCAACAGTCGGACTGATGTCGATTCTAGCGTATCTCTCTAAACCTCCTGGCGCTCAATTAGAGTTGCCAGGCTTTGAAACTCTCTATGGAGTTTAAAATAGTTTGTTACGCATTCATTTTGTCCTCATAGGTGAAGGGAGTTCGGATACAGGTCTAATCCCTCATCTGGAAAAGCTGTGTATTGAAGTTGGCGCTGATGAAGTAAGCGGGACTTCCCCTGATTTTCAGCGTATCAGCGAAGCCGTTAGTTCAAGTATCGAGACAAAAATCAAAGCCACACTTATTTTAGAGCCAAGCGCAAATCTGATCTTCATTCACAGAGATGCCGACTCTCGTGATCCTCAACCAAGATATTCGGAGATAATCTCTGCGGTTCAAACTTCAGGATGCACACGTTCTTATATAGCTGTAGTTCCTGTTCAAGAAACCGAAGCATGGCTCTTGCTTGACGAACAAGCTATCAGACAAATCGCTCAACGACCGAATGGAAGACGCGATTTAAATCTTCCGCGACCTAACAGGGTAGAATCTATAGCCAACGCTAAGGAAAGATTGCAGGACACACTTGTGACTGCTTGCGAACTTGGCGGTAGACGTTTGGATCGTTTTAAGAAAAAGTTTCCAACCCATAGACAACTACTCCTCCATCGGTTGCCTATTGGGGGCCCCCTTGAGCAGGTGATCTCTTGGAGGCGCTTACGCGAGGATCTAAGGCAATCTTTACAAGCTCTGAGAAGTTCTGACAATTAAGGTTGCACAATTGCCGGTTTTCATCTTTTCTCCTTATGTTTAATTCCCCTGCCCCCCTCTCCCCTGCTTCACCTGAACGTGCGCAGCGAATCGGGAAGGTGCGGGGTTTCATTGAGGGTGAATAATCTGAGGTCGCCGTTTCGCGCGCGCATCGTCGTGATGTTGGTGTTGTAGAGCACGCCGAGGATGCTCAGGAGTTTTTCTTCCGCGAGCGCGAGCGCAGAGGCCGTCACTATGGCTATGGGGGTGGCGGATGTGAAGACGGCGATTGCCTCATCGTGATCGTGGCTCGACAGGTCTGCGGCGCACTCGGCTATGCGGGCGCGGAATGCGGCCCACGATTCGCCTTTATATTCGGGATAGCGACATTCCATCCACGCTCGCATGATGGCGTGGTCACAACGGCCCGTAGCGCCGCGCGTCGCGTGCGGGTCGCCGATGAGAGCTTCTTTCATCTCCTCGAAATCCCGCGCAAACTCCGCGTCATCGGCTATCATTCGACGCACGATGCCCCGATAGACATCGGCCAGGCTGAATTCGTTCCATCGCTCATCGGTCGTGATTTCAGGGGGCGAAAGCTTCCTGTCGGCCAGGACAGATCGAACTATTTCGGCAGTATGACGCTGCCTCTGCATACGGCCGGAGTAGACCCTCGATAGCCTGACGCCCTGCCGGGCGAGGTGCTCGCCGAGGAGTTCGGCCTGATTGCGGCCGAGGTCGGATAGAACATCGTAATTGTCGCGCGGTCCCGCCTGCGCGTGTCGTATGAAATAGATCGTGCTCAAACCTTCACTACTCCGATTAAAAAGTAAAAAGCAAAGTAACTACTCAGCAGTTCTTTGTCCCGTCAGGGACGCTTGATAATAGCCCAGCAATTCATTGCTGGGAGCCAGCAGCCCGCCCGGTCTCGAAGTGCCG
>JAKEHD010000732.1 GCA_022615215.1 Blastocatellia bacterium | reverse complement strand
TAATAAGTCGAGTCGGTCCCCATCTCGTGAAGGTCGACAAATACCAGGGGGAACCATTCGAGCAGGGCGCGCACGCGGCCTTGAGTTTCGGGCTGAGTGAGCGCGAACCAGTCGCGGTTCATGTCGAAGTAGTAATGATTGGTGCGGCCTCCCGGCCAGGGTTCGTTGTGCTCGGCGGCGAGCGGGCTGTCGTCGGGCTCGAGGCCCTCGGCTATTTCGAAGTTATGCACGAAACGGTCGCGCCCATCAGGGTTTTGAGTCGGGTCTATGAGAACGATGGTCTTCGAAAGAATCTCGTCGACCACCCTGTCATTGCGCGAGGCCACGAGATGATAGGCCGTAAGCAGCGCCGCGTCGGGCGAAGATATTTCATTGCCATGCACGCCGTAGCCTAGCCATACGACGGCCGGAAGCGACGCCGTCAACGAGCGAGCTTCGGCCGGGGGCGTGCGGCGCGGGTCTGAGAGTCTTTGCATGCCTGCGCGAATGGTGTCGAGTTGCCTGATGTTTGCTTCCGAGCCTACGGCCACGTATATGAGTTTTCGACCTTCCCATGTTTTGGCGTATTCGAAAACTTTCACTTGATTGGGCGCGGCCTCTGCGAGGGCTTCCATGTATTTCATAAGCCCCGCGTGAGAGGTTATGCGCTCGCCGGGGTCGTAACCCATCACCTGTTTGAATGTCGGTATGCGGGCGTCGTAATTTGCGCCGGGCCAGAACTCGAATCCATTTTGCGCAGCCAAAGGCGCGGCAAGGACGGCCATCAGCATCAGCGCAAAGATCGGTCGAAACGTAATAAGTTTATGATCGGTCATGACGGTTTCTCCCAGTCTGAGTTTAAGAGCGTGTTTGACGCCGCGAATCATGCGGACTTTGCACGCCTGGCTACCTTTTTCACAGGTTCATTTATGGAGGCTCTTGCAACCTGTATTCGGTCGTTATATCGATTGCTTTGCAGAGCGACCTGTACACAGGACAATAGTTGGCATGCGTGTTATGCACGCGCTCGATGGTCTCTCTCTCCTCGGCCGGCGCGATTATGTTGTAGACCACATGAATGCGCCGTATGACGAGCACTTTATCCTCGACCTCGACTTCGCCTGTGACTTCAGCCGTCAATCTTTTATCGCTTGCATCTATCTTTCGCGCTTCCAGCGCCCCGCCGAAGGTGCCGGTCAGTCAGCCGCCTGCGGCCGCAATGACATAATCGAGCGTCGTCGCATGCGGCTCGACGAGCGCAGGATCGACGTGGTAGTGCTCGGCTATCGCGCCGTGAACCCCGAACCGAACGGGTTCCGATTCGGCCGGCAAGTAAGCCAATCTCAGAGGCCCTTTATCGCGCTCAATGTGAATGGTGGAAGTGTAAACGACATCTGACATAATTTCTTCTCCTCGAAAGTTTCGATACAGGTTTTTTAAGCCAGCCTCAGAGAAGCAAAATGTTTATAGCTCGCCCGCCCTCTCTGCTGCCCTGCGTTGCCTTCTACCCCTCTGAAACCGGCTTTGTTGCTTACGCTGCGCACAGGTCATCTACTTGGCGGCCTTCTCGGCAGCGGGCTTCTGCGATTTCATTTGCAAAGAGACGCGCTCGACTTCCGACAGCAGGCGCAAGGTGTTTTCTCCGAGTATCTTTTTGATATCGGCTTCCTTGTAGCCCTTGCGCAAGAGGGCTTCTGTGATCTTGGGCAAATGGGTCACGTCCTCCATGCCTTCGGGCATGCTCGCGCCGTCGAAGTCCGAGCCGAGTCCCACGTGATCGACCCCTACGAGCTTGACCACATGGTCTATGTGCTCGATGATCTTCTCCCAGCTTGCTTTGGGCGGGGGACCGAATTGTCGGGCGAGCTCTTCTCTCACCTTCCCGGCGTTTTCTCTGCCGGGATACTGCCGACGCAACTCTCTCATCACGGGCTGCGCTTTTTTCATGTATTCATAGAGATCGTTATCGATGAACTGATCGAGGTAATTGATCTGTATGACACCGCCTTTGGCCGCGAGCGCCTTTATCATATCGTCGGTCATATTGCGCGCGTGGCCTGAGATGGCGCGGCAGGAAGAATGCGAAGCTATCACAGGAGCGCGGCTCACTTCGAGAGCGTCCCAGAAAGTCTTGTCCGCCACGTGCGATATATCGACCATAACGCCGAGGCGATTCAACTCCCTTACAACCTCTTTGCCGAAATCGGTCAGCCCGTTGTGTTTCGGCTCGTCGCCCGAAGAGTCCGCCCAATCCGTATTCACCGAATGTGTGAGGGTCAGATAGCGCACGCCGAGCGCGGCGTACATGCGCAGCACGGCGAGGCTGTTATTTATCATGTGGCCGCCTTCCATCCCGAGGAGCGCGGCGATCTTTCCCTCTTTGCGCGCGCGGCGCACTTCACCTGCCGTAGTGCAGAGGGCTATCTCGCCGGGCATGTCTTCGACGAGCTTATGCACGGCCGCTATGCGCTCTATGGAATCGTTCACCGCTTTCGGCCCTGTGACGGTGCCCGACATATAGATGGAGAAGAAGAGGGCGTTAAGGCCGCCCTTCTTCATACGCGGCAGGTCGATGTGACCTTCCGTGTGCTCTTCGGTGAATTTCCAGTCGGTTTGCAACTTGGGCGTTGTGTCGATATGTGTATCGAGGACTATGGATGAAAAATGGAGCTTGCGCGCACGCTCCTGTACTCGGTCGCCGCTCTGCGCAAGCGAAAACGGGCTGCCGAGCAAAAGTAATAAACAGACGATAGCACACAATCGTTTCATATCAACCTCTCTCTCACAGCTATCAGCTATCAGCTATCAGACCAGGAACTGAAGACTGATGGCTGATGGCTGACGGCTGATTTGAGTTCGACCACTGGTTGAGGTGGTTCTAATCTCTCGCGCGGTATTTGTCAAGGCGAGGCCGACGAGTCGCATATCTGAGAACGAGATTTTGAAACTCTAAGGCGTGATGTGTAATGCTGCGTCAGCCCTCAGCCCTCAGTCTTCAGTCTAACTGAAACTAACTGAAACCATCCTCCGTCCTGTAGGGACGATTGAATTTAGCCGGGTGGTGGAGGGGCGCACGCAGCCGTCGTGGCAACCGAGCGAATGGTCCGCGCCCCGGAACCCCCGGACCCTGCGCGTCCTCTCCGGTCATTCGCCCCCGTATTTGATCTCCATGCGGCGGATTTGCAGGCTCGCTATCACGATCACAAGCGAGGTCAAAATGAGAAGACCCGGAACCGACAGCCACGCGGGCGTAGGCTCGGCAATCAAGGCATACGGGCCTTCGGGGATGGGCACGGGACTGAGCGAGCGCAGATAATGAATGATGCTTATCTTCTTGAGCACGGGCGGAAGCAGGAAGTTTATGAACTCCCACCCGTAGATTATGATCGCCGGTATCATGGGATTGCGGAAGAACAGCCCTACAACCAGGAAGACCGCGCCATACCCCACGCACGCAAGCACGGTGATCGATATATAGCTCACCGAGTGACCCAGGCCGAGTCCATTGAACGTATAATTCGAGTTCGCAGACTGACCGAGCGCCAGATAAAAAAAGAAGAGCGCCCCGACGGTCGATCCCGCGAAGAGAAAGATGGAAGTCAATAGGCCGGAAAGGTATTTCCCGGTCACGAGCACTTCGCGGCGAACCGGCGCGAGGAAGTAATAATGAAGACTTTTGTCGACGACCTCTCCGCGAAACAGGTTCATGAAGATCCACGCGCAGCCGAAAAAGACTACCGTTCTCAGAATGAAGCCCTCGAAGATGTTCGCAAAGATGATTATCGCCAGCCCGGAGTGCCGACTGATCTCTCCACCGGCGGTCGCCGCCATGGCCGCCATCAAAAGCACGGGCGCGAGCGCGAGCAGATAGATCAATATCGCCCGTCTGCCCAGGAAATTCTTCTTCACCTCAAGGCGCAGGATGGCCGCTATCTGGCGCATCCATAAACTCCAGGGGAGCTTATCCGAGGCGTGCTCTACGAATTGAGCGTCGGCTGATGAACTCATTGGTCCTCCCCTCTCGAACCGATCAGGTACTGATAAACCGCGTTCAGGTCGTCGTCGACCGGGGCGACCGATTCGACATTGATATGGCCTTCCGTGACTATGCGATTCAGCAGAAGGTAGAAGCTGTCGGCATCGCGCGTCTTGACGAACAACCCCCGGCGGTCTTTGTGGAGTTTCGCTTCCACGACCGAATCCTGTTCGAATACGCGCGAAGCAAGAGTCGAGGGGCGGTCGCAGCGAATCAGTATCTGCATGGGGTGCTCTTCCATTTCGTTGCGGACGCCGTGAATCTCTCCTTCGGCCACGACGTATCCGTTGTTGAGCAGTATCACGCGGTCGCTCATCGTATCGACTTCGTGCAGGATGTGACTCGACACGATCAGGTGCAATCCCTCCTCGGCCAGTTGGCGAAAGAGCCTCATCGTCTCGGCCCGCGCCACAGGGTCGAGGCCGTTCAGCGGTTCGTCCAATATCATGACCGAAGGCCGGTGCGCTATCGCCTGAGCCAGTCGTATGCGCTGCCGCATGCCTTTGCTGTAAGCGGCCACCTTGCGATGGGCGGCATCCGTAAGGCCCACGCGCTCTATCGCTTTCCATGTCAGCGGTTCGGCCTCTTTGCGATGGAAGCCATGAACCGCAAGCATGGACCTTACGAGTTCGAAGCCCGTCAACCCTTTCGGAAACGAGTCATATTGAGAGCAGTAGCCGACCTTGCGAAAGAGCTTCTCGGGTTGATCGGGGCGCGTGCCGAGTATACTTATGCGGCCTCGCGTCGGCCTTATCAGCCCCGTCATCAGATTCATCAGAGTCGTCTTGCCCGAACCGTTCGGGCCGACGAGGCTCGTTATGCCCGGCGCTACGAGCAGATTGACTTTGTTTACGCCGAGTATCTCTCCGTAAAACTTCGAGACACCCTCGAAAACTATTTTCTGCTCCGAAGACTCGCTCATCACCGCACTACCTCGTAAGCCCTGACCTTTCGTGTGAGAAGAAACAGGCACAGGGCACAGATCAAACCGAACGCCATCCACGCGCTCCACACGGGAGCTATCATATATTCGTTCAGGTCCATATCGAACGAATCACGCAGGCCGAACAGCCCGTCACTTATCGTCTGCATAAGTATGCTCAAACTGATGATGCTCCCGATCCAGGTGCGAAACAATTCATTGATTATTATGCCCATCGCGTTTGTGATCATGAATAATCCGAAGAGCGCCGCGCTCGCAGCCATACGCCATTTGACCCAGGCCGATATGGTCACAGAAAGCAGCGCAAGGATTATTATCCAGACCCAGCTTAATAAAAATATGGCGACCGCTATTCGCAAGTTGTTGCCGAACCAGCCCGCGCCTTCGAGATAAGATTGAAACAGGAAGAGCAGAAGCCCCGGCACCCATGTGATCGAAGATATGAGGATCATCAGCACGCTCATCTTTCCAATCACGTATTCGGCGCGCGAAAAGGGTCGGCACAGATAGAGCGGCAGCCCGTTGTTGGCAAGGTCGCGCGAAATCAATGTCGGCCCTATTATCACCGTGAGCAGGAATCCGAGTCCCCCCTGAATCGAGATGAATATTTGAAAGAATTCCGCGTTGATAGGCACCAGATCCCTCACCCTCAACTCAAGCATCAACAAGGCGTTTATGTTGTGGTGCAGATAGATCATTATGGCGAAGATGAGCGGGCCGACGAAGCAGAGCGCGAAGAAACCCGTGAACAACTTCGACCGGAAAATGTCTTTATAAGCGTGGCGCGGTATTATGAGAAAGCGAGACCATTCGGGCGTCAGCTTCCCCGCGTAAGGTTTATATGTGTGCTCATAGACGGCCATCGCTATCCTCCATCGCCTTTAGAAAAATGTCTTCAAGCGAGTCGCGTTTGTAGTTGAGGCGGCGAATCTGCACCCCCTCGGAGGCGGCCAGCCTATAGAGGTCACGAATCTCTATGCCGTCTTGCATGACCACTTTTATGCGATGGTCGCCGGTCAGGGCGTATTCGCAGCCGAGCGTGCCTACGGCTTCGGCGAAAGCATCGCTGTCTCCGCGCGTCTCAATCTCAAGGAATTTCAGATTGGCCTTTCGCTCTTCTTCCAGGTTGCAATAAGAGGCTATGCGGCCATCCTTCATTATGAGTATCTCTTCGCAGCACTCTTCCACATCGCGCAAGAGGTGAGATGAGATCAATATGTGCGCGTGGCCGCTGTCGCGTATTTGTCGGACCAGTTCGAGCATGCGCAGACGGGCCGGAGGGTCGAGTCCGTTCGTAGGCTCGTCGAGAAAGATAAGACGGGGACCGTGAACTATGGCTTGAGCGAATTTGGCAAGCTGTTTCATGCCGAGCGAATACGTGCCGAGCTTGCGATAGCGAGCCTCGCCCAGCCCGACGTAAAAAAGAGCTTCGTGCGCGCGTTCGAGCGCCGCGTCCGAAGGGAGACCGGAAAGCTCGGCCATGAGGCGGACGAAATGAACGCACGTCATATCGGCTATGAAGGAATCACGTTCGGGCATGTAGCCGACCAGCGCGCGAATACTTTTCGCATCGGTTCGTATATCGCGGCCGAACAGTCGGGCCGTCCCGCTCGAAGCGGGATGAAATCCTAGCAGCGTGTGAATCAGGGTGGTCTTGCCCGCGCCATTCGGCCCTAGCAGACCTATGGCTCGACCGCGCAACTCTCCGCGCAGGTCTTTCAAAATAGGCCGCCCGCCGAATTTGACTCCCAATCCATCGAGACTGATTACCGGGTCCATAAACATCGCCCTTCAAAATTTCTTTCGCGCAGGGGTGCGGGGGAGCAGGGGAGCAGGGGAGCAGGGGTGTTTTTCCTCTTCTCTGCTTCCTTATACCTTTGTGTCTCTCCTAATATCTTTGCTCCCCTGCTCCTCTGCTCCCCTGCACCATTGCTTCTTTATCTATTGCGCGGCGGCCGGTTGGCCTTTAGTTGATGCAGGCGAAAGCCGCACGCTGCCGTTTATGCCTGAGATAGTTATAGGGGTGCCGCCTTCGCCTATGCGAGCGCGATAACGGTGAGAACTTTTCTCTTCCATAACCACATCAGGCAGTTCGGGTTGAAACCTGCCGTTGAGACCTTTGACCTCGACATAAGCGTTCAGGCCCTCGCCGAACTGTAGCTCGACCGGCCCGTTTATGCCGCTCACGCGAAGGCCGTCATCAGTGACTCTTATAATGGTGGCTGTCACAGGGCCGTTGACGCCGGAAATTTCAGCGGAGCTTGCGGCCTGCGCAAGCGTCACGGGACCGTTGACGCCTTTCACACGCACCTGGCCGTCGATCTCGCCTACGGTGACGGGTCCATTAGCGCCGCTCGCCGTCAGATCGACCTGGCGCGGCAACTTGAGCGTCACGCGATGGCGCACCGTTACGCTTGGCTTGAACCATGAAAGAAGGCCACTCCCTGAATCATTATCCTCGCCGCGCACTATAAGACTATCGGGAGTGTGTTCGATCGTGATCTTGCGAAAGTCGAGATTATCGCGGCTGCGGGCCGAGCGGATTATGTGGACCTCAGCCGTATCTCCATCCGTTGTTTCCACGTCGATGGGACCGTTGATGCCCGACACCTTGACGGTTGCGCCGACAGCCAGTTTGTAGCTCTGCCGAGTTTCTTCGCGCTCCGGCAAGTCGCCTTTTTCGTCGCGCGCTTCTTCCTTCTCACTTATTGCGGCGCTTGATCTGTGCTCGCTGCATGCGGCACCTTGCAAAGCGAGACCCAGAATCGTTATAGCGATGAGTAATCTCATGATCGAATTACGGTTCATGTTTTAGTCCTCCTTAGACAGTTCACTGCGCCGGGCGCAGTGTCGTCGGATTGAATAGCTCTATGGAATCAAAAAGACCTACGCCGGACGGCGGGCCATAGTTCCCACCGACTGGCGTCCGAAGCAGTTATTGAGTCCGGTCGAGGTGACGCGCGGCCACCTGCCAGCGTCCGTCACGTTTGTTCCAGACATCGATTATCAGGTAACGGTTCTCTACGGGACCGCCGCCCGCCTCTCCCTTCAATATGAAGGTCGAGTTGACGATGGCCGTGTCGCCGAAGATGTGAACCTTCGTTTCTTCGAACTTGAGAGAGAGATCCTTGATGCGGTTCGCAAGCGAGAGTGCAGTATCGATCCATTCTGTTTTGTTTTGAATGTCATCCCATCCTTTCAAATCGCTCTGCGCAAACTCATCGAGCAATATCTCGCTGAGGGCCGCGCGATCTTTTCGCTTAACGGCGTCCATCCATTTCTGCTCCGCCTCTATCAATTCACGTTCGATAGGGGAGTAGGCTTCGGGATTCATCTCAGGCGACGGCCTGGGAATGACAAAAGGCGGGCGGCGCAATTTCTCTATGCAGGCAGTGTTCAATCCCTTTGCGCTTCCGGTTGAAACGAACTCATTCATAATGTTTACGGCGCAGGCGGGGAAGGGGCTGTGAGCGATGCTTTCCATCTTCAAATGAAGACTGTTAGGCAGGTATTTAGCGACCTCATCGCCCCACGAGGGAGGCGTTACCGGATCGATTGTGCCTGACAAAATCAGAACGGGAACATCCGACCGCACAGGCTCGAAGTAATCGGCAGGCAGCTTGCCGCGAGGCCATTCCCCGCACGCGCCGATCAGGCTTTTAGCAAGCGCCACGCCCAAAAGACTCCCCTTCGCTTCGCGCTCCACATCTTCAAAAGGGACTTGAGTGCGAGCGCCTTCGACGCAATTTACGGAAAGCCCCATCCCCATGCTCAGGCTGTTTAACGTATCCAAAGTCATCCGCGCGACATTTTCGAAAGGTTGGAAGTCGCCCCCCATGGCGCGTTGAACCACCCAGGGGATGCTGCGTTGAGTGCCTGAATCGTAAAGCGCCCTGCGTATCGCGCCCGCGAAACTGTCGCGCGTGATGGTGATCTCGATGGTTTTTCCCGTCCAGGGGTCTTTCATCTTGATCTTTGCCGGAGATTGTTCGAGGCGGTCGAGCGATTGTTGAGTGTCGCGCGCGAAGTATAGAGGGTTCATGGCATAGACGCCTCTCAGAGTCACCGTGCGCACGTGCTCAGGGTGCTGTTTCAAATAGACAAGCGCGGGGCGCGTTCCATAAGAGCCTCCGTAGAGATTTATCTTTTCATAGCCAAGCCACGCCCGCACTTCGTCGAGGTCGTCCATAGCGATAGGTGTTGTATAGAGGCTCAGGTCGGCGCGTTTCTGTAGTTGCTCGCGACACTCTTTGATTATTTCAATGGGAATGTTTCCGGCCACCCATGCCTGTACCGCCGTGCTGGCGTCTTTGAAGTCGCAGCCGAGCCGGTTCGAGCGCCCGGTCCCCCGCTGGTCTACAAGCACTATGTCGCGCGTGCGGCGTATCGCGGCGAACCTCTCGGCCTGTCCCGCCACGCTGTCTGTCGCAGCCTGTCCGGGTCCGCCGACAAGGACGAAGAGAGGGTCGGGCGCAGGCGTGGGACTGAGCGCGGGGATAACTACTATGTTGAGCGGTATCTTTCGTCCCGTCTTGCTCGCTCGATTTTCGTAGACTTCATAAGTCCCGCACAATACGTCTTCATTCAGGCCGGGCACGCGGCAGTGTGTGAGAGGAAGCCTCGCTCGACGAAGCGCGATTGCGCCGGTTGCGGTTCGAGTTGTATCTGTGCCATCTTGCGTGTATCCGACCGCTGTGAGTAAAAGGAAGAAGGTCATCAGGAGTGCGCCTCGTGTTCGGGTCATAAAGTTTTTTTCCTCCGGCAAAAATGCTCACGCCAGCCGGGAAGGGTTCTCTCTCCCGGCTGGCGTCTTGTCACTACAGAGTTGAGCGATAGCTCATAAATGCGGCTCTAAATTCGTTGTCAAAGCGGGCGTTCGCCTCATCCCGACCAGCACCATTCCCGTCATCGCGCCATAACCGGCGAAAGCGGCCACGAGCAGCGCCAGTTCGTAGCGGCCGGGGAAGCCCAGTCCATAATCGTCCATAAGCGATACCTGATTGCGCGCAAGCCAGTAAACGATGCCGCCGAGCAGGAACCCGATCGCGCTCGCAGGTATCCACCAGCCGGACCCCGAAGCCTGCCGTCGCAGGGCCAGCCATTGCATCAGGCCGAGAACGGTCCCGGCTATGAGTATGCCCGGCATGATCTCCATAACCGAGTCTTCCGGCAAGATGTTCGTTCCATCGAGAATGGCGAGCGCGATCATTCCTATAACCGCGCTCGCGGCGATGCCCGCGACGGTTGCAATCATCCAGCTTCCGGTTCTGTACCCCTGCCGCTTCATCACAAGCCCTTGCAGCGACATGACCCAGGCGAACAGAAGTCCGAATGAGAGAAACGACATCATCGGGGTGTTGCCCGCCGCTTCGCCTGCGGCTGCAAAAAGTGCGAGTACCAGCAGCATAGGCATGGCATGCGCGAGAACCCATTGAAGCGAGAGGTCCAGTCTCTTCATCGTAAGCGCGCTCCTTTCCGCTACCCCAACCGTGAGGGAGGGGGCCTTCGATCAAAAAGGTTTGCACCAGCCGGTATGGTTCCGGCTGGTGCTTCGTGTACTACCCCGACCATGTGGGAGCAAGTCTCCGATCAAGAAGATTCGTTATCGCAATGACTCCTTCATGATCTGCTTCAATCCGAATGGTCCCGGAAGACCGAGCAGGCTCCCCGGCTTCAAACTCAATGGTCCCTCTTCGGTGTTGAGAGAGAAGATGATCCGGTCCTGGTAAGCGTAAGCGTAAGCGAGCGTCGGCGTCGCTGCGGCAAGCGATCTTACAGCCTGCTGTTCTTCTTCGGACAGGTTCCCGGCCGCTTTGCTGAGTCGCCCCGCCAGAGGCGCTACAACCGAAGTCAGGTTTTGATAGATGAACGCTGAGAAGTTTGCATTTCGGTCTTCGGGCAGGGAGGCCGTAAACCTGGGCGAATGTAGCAGCGTATAACCCGATTCCCGATAGCGGACGGCGCGGTCGACAAGGGCGCGGCTCGGCGCTGCAACCAGATAGCCGTTCGCGTAAGTGTAGTTCAACTCTATTCCGAGTTCAGCCGACTTCAACGTGTAGAAGGTTCGCCCGCCTATGTCCGCTTGCTCCCAATCAAGCCCCGCTTTGCCCCTCATCCGCGCGTAAGCGTTCAACCTGTCGACCACGCGCTCGATTGTATTTTGCAGATGAGCGGGGTCGTTGACCTCGAAGACCAACTTCCAGGAAGGCGTCGGGAGAAGCGGCCCGTCTATGGCGAAGGCGAACTCTCCGCCGAGCGGCGCTGCGAAATCATTGCGTATTTCGAGACCGCTCTCCTGTTCGAACCCTTTGATGATCTGATGAACGTCAGGCTCGACGGTCTCGATTGCTCCGAGCAGGTCGTCGACGAGCGCCACAGGTTCACGCACGACGAATGCGGCCACGATGTTCGCATCGGGAGAGATGAACTCAAGCGCGCCCATCGGTCCCGGCTCGGCAAGCCATGTGGTGACGCCCCTCTGAGACCCGTCGAAACTGAGGACGGCGCGATTCTGCGGCTTGCCGTCTTTCTCTTTCATCTCGACGATGAAGTGCTTGAGGTTGAGCAATCCGAGTTGACGAAGCATCTGCGCATCTTTCGATCTGCCGCCGGATTTCGCGCCGTCTTCGATGGACTGCGAGAGTATCTTTTCGAGGTCCGCAGCGACTATCAGGCCCGCGCCTTCCGTGTAGAGTTCGGCTATTTGATCGCGGAAAGAGCTTTGCGCGAAACGGCTCGCGTTGCCCGTCTTCAGGCGCGCCGCCGCGCGCTCTAAGGATTTCGGTTTGGGCGAGACGGCCAGTATGTTGTCGCGTATTGCGACGAAGACCTCTGCCGCTTGCGACCCATCATCGGATGCCCGCGTCGGGTCATCGATTATCCTGATGGATAGTTTCTTCGAGGAACCGGCGTTGAATTCCGCTATCTGCCGGTCGAGGTAGGCGCGGAATCCTACCGCATCGTTCAACTCGGCCAGCAGTACGGGATCGCCCGGCTCGCCCCGTCCGTCGATTTCAGCGGCCGCAACTATCTCAGGTCCGAGATACTCGCCGAATTCGCTGATCTTGTTTATGATGCGGTCAAGTCCTGGCCCGCTTCTCGACGAGGCCCGCTCGCTCTCCCACCACTCGCGAAGCGTCTCGTTCTCCTGCATGCGCTGCTCGATTATCTGATAAGACTCTTTGAGAGTCGCGCTCAGGTTCGGAATCGCAACATAGAGGACGGTATCTTCCGGCACAAGGTCGAGCAGGTTCGTAGAATATCTCACTTCGGGGAGAGATACTCTTTCGTTCAACTCTTTGCGCAGCGCCTCGAACTCGACCAGGAGGTTTCTGTACGTTTCGGCGTCGCGGCTCCAGGCGATTTCATCCTTGACGGGAATTTTTTCTATGCTCTCGCTCGTGGTGACCTGCTCGCCCGCGTGAAGCACATGCTTTTCTCCCGCATGGTCTACGTGTACTTCTCCTTCGATCACAGAGACGCGCGAGCCTTTGGTGCCGTTGTTGACCGAAAAGATCGTCCCTTTCACCGAGACCAGGCAATCGTTCGTAGAGACATAGAGATGGCGCGAGCGTTGTTTTGCGGCCTGCACTATTACATTGCCGCGTTCGAGATCGATCGTGACGCCTTCGGAATTTTCGGAGACCGAAAACTCCGAACGCTCTTTCATCTCTATCAGCGAGCCGTCCGGGAGCTTGACCACTGCGCCTGCGTCTTTCGCGGTGCGAATCTTCTCGCCGAGTTTGAAATCTTCGCCCGCCTTGATGGGTCGATTTTCGGTGTCGGCGACCACGTAAGCCTCGCCGTTCATGGCCGACACTATCGCGCGGAACGCCTTGTTGGTGTTGGAAAAACGATCTATGGAAGTCACGGACAAGACGGCCAGCCCTATTATGACTGCGGCGGCGATCGCCCACTTCGCTCTCTTGGGGAGCGAACGGACGGGCTTTTCATCGAAGGCATCCGTCGGTCTCGCGGTGGTGAGGCCGGTTCGCGCTTCTTTGAGCGCCTTGCGGCAGGGGATGCATTCGTGCGTGTGGTCTTCGAGCAGGAGTGTGCGCGCCTCGGTCAGGCTGCCGCTCAGGTAAGCGGGGATGAGCGACTGAAAATCATCGCAACCGCGTATGTGGACGACGGGATTTCTTTCCTGGTGCGCGGCGCGGGCTGAGGTTGCTTCGCTCGACAGACTGGCCAGGACACGCTCGGCTGCGCTTGTCACCGCCGAAGCATCAAGGGTTTCATCACGAATCTCTTCGGCGATACGGTCGAAGGTTTTATCGAGATATTTATTATTCCGTTTCATGATATTCCTCCAGAAATTTTCCGATCTCTTTGCGAAGACGCGCGCGCGCCCTGTGCAGATAGACGGCCACGACCATCTGCGATGTGCCGAGCAGTTCGGCTATCTCACGATTGCCGTACCCCTCGAAGTATTTGAGGACGACTATTTCGGCTGTTCGGTCGCTGAGTCGAGCGACCGATTGGCGTATGGCCCGTCTGAGTTCGCGGTTGGCGTGCTCGGCTTCAGGGCTTGGACCTGAGCTTGCGATAGTTGCGGCAGCCACTTCTTCGAAGGAGACTGATGAAGAGCGACTACGGCTGCGCATAAGGTCCAGGGAAGCGTTTATGGCAGCGCGGTGAAGGTAGCTCTCAGGGCCTGGCGAAAGGTCGATCTTTCGTTTGCGTTTCACAAGTCGAAGAAAGATCGTTTGCAGAACGTCCTCGGCATCGACGACGCTACCGGTAATTCTATAAGCAGTCCGAAAGACGCGGTCGTGATGCTCATGAAAGAGGGTTTCAACCTCTTCGAGGGCATCGGGGAGCGGGCGCAGGTGTTTGACAGCCGCTTGCATATTTTCCTCCTTCACGTCGTCTCCACCCATAAAAACGATCCTCAAGGGAAATTATTAACACCGGGACGAAAAAAATCGAACCCGGCGACTTGAAGTCCGGCTATTTTACGAAGCGGGTGAGGGAATGTAACTTCTGGCGAAAGGCTCTGGTAGAGCCGTAAAGCATATTCGAGCAAGTAAAACCGACTTCGCAAAATCCAGTAATACTTTTGATATACTCCACAGCCGCTCATAGCGATTGAACAAGATCGAATGTTATAACCTCAACCGTTTTCGCGCGATTTCCCATAATGAATCGGAAAAAATTTATTGCTTGGGGAAAATAACTGTGATATATTACGGCCCGTCTTCAGCTCCCGTGCTCGAAGGCAAGTGGCCCCGCGCTGATGAGTTTTGCGGTTC